>JAZNXH010000049.1:0-2385 GCA_045593785.1 Lachnospiraceae bacterium | reverse complement strand
AGAATCTGCAAAAGGGGGCAAAAGGAGCTTTGCATCTGTTGGAGCAGGAAGCGATGGCGGCTTTTGCAGAACGAAAGGATGCGGCAAAGAAAAGGGGAGAAGAAGCCGGGACAAAATTGCTTTTGCCGATGTTTGGTCTGTTAGGGATTGTTCTGGTGATAGTAATGTTTCCTGCGTTTTGGAAATTGTAGGAGAAAGGAGGAAGCGGATGAAAAAGAAACAGTTGCGAGAAGCGATAAGAGAGGACGACCGGGGTGTCGGAGTGGTTGAAGTGATTTTGATTCTGGTAATTCTGATTGGTCTGGTAGTGATTTTTAAGTCGGAAATTGAATCTTTGGTAGGGGCGGTGTTTGATGCAATCAGCGGAAAGACAACTACGATCCTCAGTTAGGCAAGAAGGAGTGATTACCTGCTTTTTAAGTCTGATTCTATTGATTCTGGTTTCTTTGGTCAGTGTAACGTTGGAATCCGCACGCGTTGCGGGGGCAAGGTTTCTGGTTGAGAGTTATACGAGGATGGCAGAGGATTCGGTAATGGCAGGATACAGTGGCGCGTTGTTTGACCGGTATCATATTTTTGCGTATAACACTGGGGCAAAAACGCCATTGGAAGTCAGAGAAAGCTTGAAGATGCAGATGGAGTATTACATCAACCGTAATCTGCAGGCAGATAATAAGATGCTGTGGTTGCCGGTGTTACAGGAAACGGGTATCCGAAGCTATGAACTGCTTACAGACAGAGAGGGAGAGGTGTTTCGTGAAGCGGCTGCGGAATATATGAAATATTGCGGGACGTCAATGTTGGTAGAGAATCTGCTTTCTTCCCTTGGAGTGTTTCAGGGGGCGCAGGAAACGATGGCGTTGATGGAGGTAAAGGCAGAGACAGAAGAGGCGCTGGCACAGATTGATGGTTGTATTCTGGATTTGTTTGAGTCCGTGGATGGTTTTGTAAGGGATGATACCGGAATCCGACAGAACATCTGGGGAAAGGTGAAGATAAAAAAGTATTTTGTGAAAAAACTACACTCCGGCGAGCTCACCCAAGAAAGCGTACAGATTAATCATTCCGGTCTCTGGGATGCAGTACAAGAGTGTTATCTGGACCCGCAGGAAAAATTTGAACTCATGACAGGATATCTGGATGAGTATGACGCGGCACAGGAACAGCTGGTGCAGATTGCAACGCGTTTAGAAGAATTGGATACAGAAGGATTCTTTGAAAATCCGGCGGCAGAAGTAGAGCGCGCCTTGTTGGAAGCGGAACAACTTTTTTACATAGGGAAATTACAGCTTGCATGGCAGAGATATCGTTCGGAATTGAGAACGTGGAAATCCGCGGTGAACGGATGTAAAACGGCAACGGAGGATGCGTTGGAGACATTAGGAGAAATCAGGGACAAGCAAGCGTCAGCACTTGGGAAGGTATTGCAGTATGAAGAACAACTGTTGGCGGCCGCGAAATGGCTGGATCCGTCTTTATATAAAGATCTAACCAAGGGATTGGCGACGATGAAACGATATGTAGATCTGGAAACCGAAGGTGCAGAGTGTATTGTTGATGTCAACCGGATGGAAGAAAGTCTGATGATAAATAAATCAGTGCTGAGCCACGTTGCAGAATCGATTGGTGAAGAGGCAGAGGAAGACAGCAGATCTGTAGGGAGTGCCAGAACGCTTGTGGCAGAAATGGCGAGTTGGATGATGGGATATACCCACGGGGGATTATGCTTTGATTACAGTGAAATCCATCTGGAAGCGGAGGGCGAAAGCCCGATGGAGGATTTTCGCAGTCTTTTGCTGGGGGGTATTGCAGAGCTGGTGTTGGAGGATGTCGGAGAGGTGTCGCAGAGTGTGTTATCTGCGGCAGGGCTTCCGAGTGTGATGGAAGCGGCGTCAGTACCATCTGTCGGAGGTGGCAGCAGCGGGACATTAATGTGGATGGATGCACAAACAACAGGAATGTCTTCGGTGTTAGGGTTCGTGAATGATAACAGTCCGTTTGCCGGAGTGGTGAACTGGATTGGGAAAGAAGGAGAAGCCCTGTTGGAGCGAGTGCTGTTTCTAAGCTATCTGTCTGAGCATTTTGCCAATTACGAGACGCAGAACGAGGCGGAGCGTGTTTTGGCGTATGAGCAGGAATATCTTCTGTGTGGAGGAAGAAGAGATGCGTTGAATCTGTACGAGGTGATGGGCAGGATTCTTCTGGTTCGGATTGTGTTCAATCTGATTCATGTTCTGGGTGATGCGGAAAAATGTGGGATTGCAAGAGAAACCGCAATGGGTTTGTTGGGAGTAACCGGACTACCTGTTTTGGTAAGTATTATGAAGTTTATGATACTATTTGTTTGGGCAGCAGAAGGGGCATTGGTGGAAACTGCAGCAATTC
>JAZNXH010000048.1:0-3465 GCA_045593785.1 Lachnospiraceae bacterium | reverse complement strand
TGCATTGTATCACCATGCATTCTAAACTTCAAGCCCCCTAAACCCTGCAAAAAATACGGAACAATATGCATTTCGTATCAATTTAGCAAATTAAAGCTTGACAAGACCGAAACGCAATGTTATATTCACTTCTAACAAAATACATGGTAGAGGCGCAATGATTATCAGTACTCTGTTTGATATGGCAGGCATAGAAGATTACAGAGGAAAGGATGATTTGCCGAAGATTACAAAGCCCTGCAGTTTTGCAATCTGGTTGCACGGTTAACAGCCGTCCGACTGTCACCGTTATTCGGTGGAGAGCTACCTGAAGAATTGTAACGCATCTGCGGTATGCAGATTCGCCATACAGATTGATTCTTTGGGTCGGCTCGGTGCCGGCTTTTCTTTTTGCCGGAAACCGGGTACCTTTGTTGAAACTACATATTTATATCATGACATCAAAAGGAGATTACAGACATGGCAGTATTTACAGGAGCAGCAACTGCACTCATCACGCCGATGAATGCAGACGGATCATTAAACTATGACGAGATGGGAAGGCTCATCGACGATCAGATTGCAAACGGCATTGACGCCCTTGTCATCTGCGGCACCACCGGCGAAGCTTCCACGATGAGCCACGACGAGCACATCGAAACCATCGCTTTTGCAGTACAGCATACAAAGAAGCGCGTGCCGATTATTGCAGGTGCAGGTTCCAACTATACCGAGACCGAAGTATTCCTCTCTAAGGAAGCTGCAAGAGTTGGTGCAGATGCTCTTCTCTTAGTTTCTCCGTATTACAATAAGGCAACCCAGAAGGGTCTTGTTGCACACTTTGGTGCAGCAGCCAAGGCAGTAGACATCCCGATTATCCTCTACAACATTCCGGGCCGTACCGGTTGCAACATCAATCCGGAAACCACTGCGCAACTGGTAAAAGAATACGATAACATCGTAGGTATGAAGGACGCCACCGGCAATATCGAGCAGATTATGAAGACGATGGCTCTGTGTTATGGCGACCTTGACCTTTACTCCGGAAACGACGACCAGATTGTTCCGCTTCTTTCTGCAGGCGGCAAGGGCGTTATCTCCGTACTTTCCCATGTAGCACCGCGCGACACTCATGACATCGTTGCCAAGTTCCTTGCCGGTGATACCAAAGGCAGTCTCGAGCTTCAGTTAAAGTACCTCCCGCTCATTAAGGCACTTTTCTGTGAAGTAAATCCGATTCCGGTGAAGAAAGCAATGAACCTGATGGGTTGGAATGTTGGTTCCCTGCGTCTTCCGCTGACCGAGATGGAAGATGCTAACGCAGCCGTTCTTGCAAAAGAATTAAAGGCACTCGGACTCATTTAATATAAGAGGTGAAAATTCATGACGAATATTATCATGCGCGGCTGTAACGGCCGCATGGGTCAGGTCATCAGCGGTCTTGTGGCAGCCCTTGACACCTGCCGCATTATCGCAGGAATTGACCTGTACGACGAACAAAAAAACGATTATCCGGTATATCAGACACTGACTGACTGCCTTGCAGACAGCAAAGCAGGTAAAATAGAAAAAGCAGATGTTGTCATTGACTTTGCATCGCCGAAAAACTTTGACGAATTTTTAAGTGCGGCACTTTCTGAGAAACTCCCGATTGTGCTCTGCACCACCGGCTTAAGTGAGCAGCAGCTCTCTGATGTAGAAGCAGCCTCCAAGCAGATTGCCATCCTGCGTTCCGCCAATATGTCCATGGGTATCAATACCGTAATCAAGTTATTGAAGGACATCTCCGCGATGTTAACCGGCGCCGGCTTCGATGTTGACATCGTAGAACGTCACCACAAGATGAAACTGGACGCACCGTCCGGTACTGCACTGGCACTTGCAGATGCCATCAACGACGCGTTGCCTGAGAAGTACGAATACGTTTATGACCGTAGCACCCGCCGTGAAATCCGTCCGAAAAACGAGATTGGTATCTCAGCAGTCCGCGGCGGTTCTATCGTAGGTGAACACGAAGTGATCTTCGCCGGTGTAGACGAAGTCATTGAAATCAAACACACTGCTTACTCCCGTGCCATCTTTGGCAACGGTGCAATCCAAGCCGCTCTGTTCCTTGCAGGAAAGCCTGCCGGCATGTATGACATGTCCGACGTCATCGGTTAATCAAACTCGCAATCTTTCATTTGCCCCGGTTTTCTCCCTAGAGTAAAACCCGGGGCATTATTATTTTAAAAAAACTGTTGACAAATCTTTTCACATAGTGTATTACTGTATTAAGCGCTTAATACAATGATACAAGGAGGTGTTTCACATGCCCTGGTCACTCGATTCTGAACGAACCGTCTACCTGCAACTCATGGACCATATCAAACAACGGATTCTCTCCGGCGAATACAAGCCCGGAGATAAGATGCCTTCGGTCCGCGATCTGGCCATGGAAGCAGAAGTCAATCCGAACACGATGCAGCGCGCCTTAAGCGAACTCGAACGTCTCGGATTCCTATACACCCAACGAACCAACGGCCGTTTTGTTACCGAAGATGCCGGACTGATTGCATCAGCACGCAAAGAGCTTGCCGATGCAGAGACAAAACGCTACTTAGACAAACTCGGTTCCTACGGTCTCGACCAAGCAGAGATCATTCCTCTGATACAACAACATCTCGCAAATAAATAATTGTGCCCACAGGCACGGGAAAGGATTGCACACAATATGAATGTTAATGATAAACCCTTACTCGAATGTAAGAACTTATGCAAAACCTACATCTTCCCTGCGTTGAAAGATGTGAACCTTACTTTGGAACGTGGTCGCATCATCGGCTTACTTGGCCCGAACGGAAGCGGAAAGACCACATTAATCAAGCTCATCAACGGTCTGCTTACCCCGACCTCCGGTGAGATTCTCGTGAACGGTCTTGCACCTTCACCTCAGACCAAAGCCCGCGTATCGTATCTTCCGGATGCTCTCGCCCTTCCGAACTGGAAGAAGGTTGAAGCTATTCTGGATTATTACAAAGACTTCTATCTGGATTTTGACAAAGCAAAAGCCATGGATATGCTTGCCCGCCTGCAGCTTGACCCGAATGCCAAGTTCGGCTCTCTGTCCAAAGGCATGAAAGAAAAAGTACAACTCATCCTCACTATGAGCCGTGACGCCGATCTGTACTGCCTTGACGAGCCCATTGGCGGCGTAGATCCTGCCTCCCGCGATTATATCTTAAAGACCATTCTCAACAACTATTCAGAAAATTCATCGGTACTGATATCTACTCACCTGATTGCAGATATTGAGCGGGTACTGGATGATGTCATCTTCTTAAATCAGGGCTGCGTTACCCGTTTCAGTCCGGCAGACGAATTACGCGATGAATACAACATGTCAGTGGATGCACTGTTCAGAGAGGAGTTCAAATGTTAAAAAAATTATTAAAGCATGACTTTGTTGCTGTCTGGAGACTCGCGCTCCCAATCTTTGCAATTGCA
>JAZNXH010000047.1:0-31629 GCA_045593785.1 Lachnospiraceae bacterium | reverse complement strand
CGCTTGGCCTCCGACTTATAGAAAGGATGTACGGAAATGTTTCGATTACGCAGTTATGTGAAAGAATATGAAATACAGGTGACAACTGACCGGCAGGGCAACACTAAAAAAATCCCCGTATATATCGGTCCGTGGTTTGTCAGGACAGCAGATGAGGAGATGCATGGCCGCCTGAAACGCATCTACGCGGTAATGGCGGTGTTGTTAATTCTTTTGTTTTTGGGATGCGGAATGCTGGATAATGCAGGGAACCGGAATATGATTAATGCGTTGGCATATGCCTGCTCCTGTTTTCCGATTATCTATAATTTTATAGGAATGATTGCGACCCTGCGTCTGAAAGAAAAGATTGAGCGCAGAGAGTATGATATGTCAGTGCGCAGGATGCAGCATTCTGCAATCGGAATTCTGGTTCTGTATCCGATTGCATTGGTTGCGGAGATTCTGTCGTTGTTTACTGTAGAAAAAATGATTTATATTTTTACAGAGATTTTTTATTTTTTGTTGTGTATTGCAGTGATACTGGCGGCGTGGCTGATACAGTATCTTTGTCGAAAATACCCGTATAGGGAACAGAAAACTTGATTGTATAAAAATTAGTAATCCGCGCATATAGTTGCAGAAAATCCTTTATTTTCAAGCCTTTGCGCGTTTTCGCTTCGTTGACAGTCTTCACTATTTGTGATATAATCGCTTCGCTCATAGTCTCTATACGAGGCTAAAACAGGTGAGCATTTATTAACAGGGAGGAATTTATTATGAAATTCAGCATGAAGCGTGTTTGGGCAACCTTACTCGTACTTGTGATGATTTGCACCTGCCTTACCGCATGTGGCAAAAGTGGTTCCGTAGATAATACGACCCCGACTCCAGTACCGACCCAGGCACCGGCAACAGATGACAAGTCGGATGCAACGACTCCGACAGAAACTCCTTCTACCGATGAGCAGACTCCGACTCCGTCTACTCCGGCAGAAGAGACTCCTCTGGTTGTAGGATATTCTCCGTTCAGCCAGAAGTTTAGCCCGTTCTATGCAGATACCGGTTATGACCAGGACGTAGTTGGCATGACCCAGCTTGGTCTTATGACCACTGACCGTATGGGCGGCATCATTTACAATGCAATCGAAGGCGAGACCGTTAATTACAACGGTACCGATTACTTCTACAAGGGCATTGCTAATCTGTCCGTAAACTATGATGAAGCTAGTAATATCACTACATATTCTGCTACCATCCGTGATGACATTAAGTTCAGCGATGGAACTCCGATGACCGCAGATGATATTATCTTCAACTACTATGCATATCTTGATCCGAGCTACACTGGTTCCACTACTTTAGGTTCCTATGATATTATCGGTCTTCAGGATTATCAGACTCAGACTACTTCTGATATCTACAATAAGTACAGTGCAGTAGCACAGGCTATTTATGCTGCAGGTGCTGACCATGTATGGTCTGACGCTGACAGCTGGACCGCTGATGAGCAGGCTGCTTTCTGGGCACAGATCGATGCAGCATGGGCAACCCACACCGGCGTGATTGTAGATTACGTTTACAATAACTACGCATCTTATGCAGACGCAGGTTACTGTGGTCCGTACACCTCTGCAGACCTGAAGGACAACAGAGGTCTTCAGATTGCTTTCGGTATGGCTATGTGGGGATTCGGCGAAGTGGATGCAAACGGCGTTTGCACCGGCGCTTTGACCGGCACCACTTGGGACATGGCAGCAGGCGTATATCCGACTCTCGAAGATTATGCAGCAGAAGCAAAGGTTGCATATGGCAATGATCCGGTTGCTTACTACAACACTGAGACGACCGGTGCAGGTGAAGCAGACGTTCTTAAGGCTGCTACCAATGCATTCATTTCTGCAGCTGCAGCAAATGAGCCGGAACTTGCAGACGGTATCCCGAACATTTCCGGTATCAAGAAGACCGGTCCTTACAGCATTGAAGTTAAGGTAAACGGATATTCCGCACCGGCTGTTTACAGCATTCTTGGTATCTCCGTTGCACCGCTTCACTACTATGGTGATGTTGCAATGTATGACTATGATAACAATAAGTTCGGTTTTGAGTTTGGCAAGTTTGACCTTTCCACCGAGCAGCAGACCAAGCCGGTTGGTGCCGGTGCGTACAAGTTCGTTAAGTACGAGAACCGTGTTGTATACTTCGAAGCTAACGAGAATTACTGGTTAGGTTGCCCGAAGATTAAGTACATCCAGTTCAAGGAAGTTGACGCAGCAGAAATGGCAGCAGCTGTTAAGGCTGGTACCGTAGATGCAGGCGAGATGACCGGTTCCAAGACAAAGTTCCAGGAAGTACAGTCCTACAACTCCAACGCAGAGATCACCGGTAACATCATCACCACCAGCAAGGTTGATAACCTTGGTTATGGTTACATCGGTATCTGTGCTGATAACGTTAAGGTTGGCGATGATCCGGCTTCCGAAGAGTCCAAGAACCTTCGTAAGGCAATCGCTACCGTGCTTTCCGTATATCGTGACCTTTCCATCGATTCCTACTACGGCGAAGCAGCATCCGTAATCCAGTACCCGATCTCCAATACCTCCTGGGCAGCTCCGCAGGTAACGGACGAAGGATACAAGCTTGCATTCTCTACCGATGTAAACGGTAATGCAATCTATAATTCTTCTATGAACCAGACCGACAAGTACGCAGCAGCTCTTGCAGCAGCAGTAGAGTACTTCAAGGCAGCAGGCTTCACTTATGATGAAGCAAGCGGTAAGCTTACCGCAGCTCCGGAAGGCGCTAAGCTTTCCTACGAAGCTACGATTCCGGGCGACGGTATCGCAGATCACCCGTCCTTCGCAGTACTTCAGGACGCTTCTGCAGCTCTTGCAACCATCGGCTTTGAGATGAAGGTGAACGACCTTTCTGATTCTTCCATCCTTTGGGAGATGCTTGATGCAAGCACCGCTGAAATCTGGTGTGCAGCATGGGGCTCCACCATTGATCCGGATATGTATCAGGTATACCACAGCAGTGGTGTTGTAGGTGAGGGCGGTTCCGATTCTAACCACTACCACATCCGTGACAACGAACTTGACAGCCTGATTCTTGCTGCTCGTGAGAGCGATGACCAGAGCTATCGTAAGTCCGTATACAAGGATTGTCTTGATATCATCATTGACTGGGCAGTAGAAGTTCCGGTATATCAGAGACAGAACTGTATCATCTTCAGTACCGAGCGTCTCAACATCGAGACTCTTACTCCGGATATCACCACCTTCTGGGGCTGGATGAACGATATTGAATTACTTGAAATGAGATAAGAGATAATATTCTGAAGAGAAATCACAGAGGAATTGGGTCTGCAACTGCAGACCCGATTCTCCTGTTCAGATTTCGCTTTGAAGGAGAATGTATATGTGGAAGTTTATAGTAAAAAGATTACTTCTCGGGTTGTTTATCGTAGTGGCAGGCTCTCTTGTCATGTATGCGGTAATCCGTTGTCTCCCGACTTCGTATGTGGAATCAATCGCCAGACAGCGTGCAAGTAATCCTACCAGTACAAAAACATATCAGGAATGGCTGACCCAGCTGAATGCCATCTATCGTCTTGACAGAGGTATTTTAGCCGGATTTTTCGGTTGGCTTGGGGATGCGATGCATGGTGAGTTCGGTGAATCCTGGAATTATGGTATTCCGGTAGTCCAGAAGTTCAGAGAAGTCATCTGGTGTTCGGTTGCTATGAACATCATTACTTTGATTATTGAAGTAGCAGCAGCTCTGCCGCTTGGTATCGTTGCTGCAAGAAAGCAGTACAGCAAGACGGACTATGCAGTTACGGTATTTGCACTGCTTGGTATTTCTTTGCCGTCTTTCTTTTTGGCTACAATATTAAAATACGTATTTGCCGCACGACTGCAGTGGTTTGATATTGCAGGTCTCGTTGGACGTTATTACGATCAGCTTGATACATGGGGCAAGATACTTGATATGGGAAAACACCTGGTTCTGCCGGTCGTTACACTCGGTATGCTGAGTATCGGCGGACTGATGAGATATACACGTACCAATATGCTTGAGGTTTTGAACTCTGATTATATCCGTACTGCACGGGCGAAGGGTCTGCCGGAGAGCAAGGTTATTAACAAACACGCATTCCGGAATACTTTGATTCCGTTGGTTACTTATATGAGTTATCTGCTTCCGAGTATGTTCGGCGGCTCCATGATTACGGAGACGCTGTTCCAGATACCGGGTATCGGATACATCTCATATCAGGCAATTACCTCCGGTGATATTCCGTTTGCGATGTTCTATAACTTATTCCTGTTGATTTTGACGCAGGTGAGCTTGATTGTTGCTGATATTATGTACGCGGTAGTTGACCCGCGTGTACGAATTGCGTAGGAGGTGTCCCGATGGAAGAGAATAAGATGAATCAGGGACAAGCTCCCGAGACAGAAAAGAATGAAAAGATTGCATTGGATGATGCGCGCCGTGTCAAGGTTATGTCACCATCCATGCTGGTATTAAAGCGTTTCTTACGAAATAAGCTGGCAATTACCGGTCTTGTGATTTTGGTTGTTATGTTCTTGTTTTCCTTTGGAGGAAGTCTCGTCTCTCCGTATGAAGAAGGTCAGGTATTCAAGACAGAAGAAGAAATTAAGAAAGATTACGCCGGAGCGATTTACAATACGGAACTCCGCTATACCGTGAAGGAAGGCGAGGAACTGAAGAATTCCGTACGTTCCGCATTTATTCTGGCAAAGAATAAAGGGCAGGCTGTATTTGAAGCCGGTGACGCAAAGTATAGCTGGACTTCATATGGTGAGGACTTCTTTACAATCGGTAAGGTAGAAGACGTTGCAAGTGCCATGAGTCTTGCAAAGATGTTTGATATTAAGGAAATTGCAAGTGGTGTACTGACTCCGGAATTCCGGACAAGTTTTGAAACTGCGGTAAATGCGGGTCTGGAAGTGTTTGAAGCAGATGGTACGGTATATCAGATTGCCCAGATGGGTAAGGCATATACCATCAGTCGTTCACAGGACATTGCACTTGCTTCAATGTATGCATTCGACGCTTACGGAAGTAATAATGAAGCAGAGGTTCAGAGTTTTGACTTCAGACTGGAAGCGGAGAAGGCACTTCATGCTGATGGTAATGAGTTTGAATATAACGGCGAGCGTTACACTGTAGTTGAAGATGATGGTGTAGCTGTTATCAATGATGCAAACGGCACTCATTTTGCCGGTATGTCAAAGATTATCGTAAATCCTGCGGCAAGCGATGTGAACCTCGAGGTTGCATTTAAGGATGCGGCAAGAGCTGCAATCGGCGATAACCTGGATCGTTTTACTTATAATGACAAAGAGTATTATATCAGTGTTGTTAACGCAAACTACTATATTACGACTATGACAGTTACCTTGCTGAATGATGTATATGCATCTCCGTCGAAAGAACACCCGTTAGGTCTTGACGGTAACGGTATGGACGTAATGACCCGTCTGATGTACGGTGGACGTATTTCCCTGATGGTAGGTTTTGTCGTAATCTTTATTGAGTTATTCATCGGTGTTATTTTTGGTGGTGTAGCAGGATACTTCGGTGGTTGGATTGACAACCTGTTGATGCGTTTCATCGATTTGTTCAACAGTATCCCGTTCTGGCCAATGTGTTTAATCGTTGGTTCGGTAATGGATACCCTGGAGGTGAAACCGAGCTTCCGTATCTTCATATTGATGATACTTCTCGGTGTACTTGGTTGGACCGGTATCGCGCGTGTCGTAAGAGGTCAGATTCTTACCCTGCGTGAACAGGATTTCATGATTGCAACCGAAGCGACAGGTATCAGTGTTCCGAGACGTATCTTTAAGCATCTGGTTCCGAACGTTATGCCGCTTCTGATCGTACAGGCTACGATGGGACTTGGTAGTATCATTCTGACAGAGGCAACCCTTAGCTTCCTGGGACTCGGTGTGAAGTATCCGATGGCTTCCTGGGGTAACATTATCAATGCAGCATCGGATATCTACGTTATGAGACATTATTGGTTCATCTGGATTCCGGCCGGCATCCTGATTCTGCTTTCCGTACTCGGATTCAACTTTGTAGGTGACGGACTTCGTGATGCATTTGATCCGAAGATGAAACGCTAGGGGGATGTGGATATGGCTAAGAAAAAAGATGCAAATTATATCTCTGCGAGAGAGCTTCGAAGAATATCGAAGCAGAACCGCAAGATTACGAATGCAATTGAGAAGAAGAGAAAAAGAAAAAATGTTCCGGAGTCTGAGTATATCACGACGATGAAGAATCCGGAGAATGTAGTAGAGTTCGATAACGTACACACCTATTTCTTTACCGATATTGGTACAGTTAAGGCGGTAAACGGTGTTTCTTTCGAGGTTCCGAAGGGAAAGACCGTTGGTATCGTAGGTGAGTCCGGTTGTGGTAAGTCTGTTACCAGCCTCTCTCTGATGCAGCTGGTGCAGCGTCCGCAGGGACAGACCGTAGAAGGCGAGATTCGTTTTGATTCCGGTACCAAGGTGTACAATATCGTAAATACCCCGACGGAAGTAATGCAGAGCATCCGCGGCGGTAAGATTTCGATGATTTTCCAGGAACCGATGACTTCTCTGAACCCGGTATTCCGTATCGGCGACCAGCTGAACGAAGTACTGGAACTTCATGAAAAAGGAATCGGCAAGGAAGAACGCAGAGAACATTCCATTGACCTTCTGAAGATGGTAGGTATTGCAAATGCAGAGGGTGTTTATGAGATGTATCCGCATGAGCTTTCCGGCGGTATGCGACAGCGTGTTATGATTGCAATGGCCCTTGCCTGTCATCCGAAGCTGATTATTGCAGACGAACCGACAACTGCTCTTGATGTTACGATTCAGGCACAGATTCTTGACCTGCTCCGTAACCTGAAAGATAAGATTAACAGTAGTATTATGCTGATTACCCACGACCTTGGTGTAATTGCAGAGATGGCGGATTATGTTGTTGTTATGTATGCAGGTCGTGTTGTTGAGAAGGGTACGGTCGAGGAAGTATTCTTACATCCGGCACATCCTTACACCATTGGCTTGATGGAGAGTAAGCCGTCTGTGAATAAGCAGGTAGAGCGTTTGTACAATATTCCCGGTAATGTTCCGAACCCGGTTAACATGCCGAATTATTGCTATTTTAAGGATCGTTGCGCAATGTGCGTAGAAAAGTGTAACGGTGAGTATCCGAAGGAGATTAAGCTTTCCCCGACTCACGTAGTAAGCTGTTATCGATTCGAGGAGGGAAAGGAGAATTCAGATGGAGACAAATAAGCAATTTGTACACGATGACCAGTATGTTATCGAAGTTAACAATCTGAAAAAGTATTTCCCGATCCGTTCCGGTCTGATGCAGCGTGTTGTAGGTCATGTTAAGGCAGTTGACGGTATCAGCTTCAAGATTAAGCGTGGTACGACCATGGGGCTTGTTGGTGAGTCCGGCTGTGGTAAGACAACGGTTGGTAAGACGGTACTCAGACTGAACGATAAGACAAGTGGTGATGTTCTTTTTAACGGCACTGAGATTCACAGTTTGAATAATGCTGAAATGCGTAAGCTTCGTCCGAAAATCCAAATGATTTTCCAGGACCCGTATTCGAGTCTCTCTCCGCGTCTTCCGGTTGGTGAGATTATTGCTGAGGCAGTAAGAGAGCACGGAATTGTACCGAAGGCAGAACTGAACGATTACGTAGATCGTATTATGCAGTCTTGTGGTCTTCAGACATATCACAAGGACCGGTATCCGCATGAGTTCTCCGGTGGACAAAGACAGCGTATCTGTATTGCACGTTCTTTGGCATTAAATCCGGAATTCATCATTTGTGATGAGCCGGTATCGGCACTTGACGTATCGATTCAGGCGCAGATTATTAATCTGTTGATGGATCTTCAGAAAGAATACAAGATGGCATATCTGTTCATCTCTCATGACCTTTCGGTAGTAGAGCACATCTCCGATACCGTAGGTGTTATGTACCTTGGAAATATGGTTGAGTATGCAGATAAGCGTGCGATTTTTGATAACCCGCTTCATCCGTATACGAAGGCACTGTTCAGTGCGATTCCGCTTCCGGATCCGACGATAAAGATGAACCGTATCATCCTGGAAGGCAGTATTCCGTCTCCGGCGAATCCGCCTGCAGGCTGTAAGTTCCACACTCGTTGTAAAGAGTGTATGGAAATCTGTAAGTGTGAAGCTCCGCTTCCGAGAGAGGTAGAGCCGGGTCATATCGTAAGCTGCCATCTGTACAACGATTCGCCGTTGGCAAATCAGGGCGAAGCAGCAGATGTTACTGCTGAGACGACAGAGGAAGCAGAAGCATAATAGCAGGTGAAATAAATGGCAAAGAAGATATCTTACCATGAGGAAGATGAAGAAAATATCGTCATCGCCAATATGAATGTAGAAGGCATGCCCTGGTATAAGGAAGAGAAACCTGAACTACCTGCGGCAGAACATCCGGATATGCCGGATAAAAAAGAGACTTTCTACATCATCCTTGGTGCATTAAAGGCCGGGATGTTAATCGTAGGGGTGTTTGCGATAGCGTTAATTTTGTTTACACTGTTCTGTACCAAGGTATGGTTTTCGTAATCTATTTGGAAACGATGCATATCGTATGCACGTTTCGGAACGGAGGTAAGTATGAAGATTAAGGCGATTTTGATTCCAAAAGCAAAGCTTCACACAATTTCTCTCAATGCAACCGTACAGGAAGCACTGGATATCATTGACCGCAATAATATGCTGTCGCTTCCGGTAATGGACGGGGAAGTTTTTGTTGGTGCATTGTCAAAACAGTTTATCTATGAGAATTATTTCAAGTTGACAGACTGTACCAGAGAAGAGTTTTTAGCTAAGAAAGTAACAGAGTTTATGTCTTATAAGCTTCCGGTAGCCAAGGAAAGCGATCCGATTGATAAAGCAGCAGAGATGTTTATTCAGTCGAAGTTCCGTTTTATTCCGGTTGTGAACGGGCATGATGATTTTGTCGGAATTGTAACCCAGCAGGCAGTATTCAAAGAGTATCAGAAGTTGTTTGGAAGTGGTTATGATTCCATGACAATTTGTTTCTACGATTATCAGGGTAGTCTTGCAAGAATTGCTAAGATTATTAACAAAGCAGGTGCAGACATCAAAAATTCCGTCATCATGAACACAGATACGATGGGCTTACATGAATTGTTCGTCCGCGTTGAGTGTGAAGATTTTGAGAAGCTTAAACTGACGCTTGAAAGCGAAGGTTATGATGTGCGTTGTTAAGAATTAAGTCAGAGTGTTTATCAGTACTGTCACAATTGTGACAGTACTGTTTTTTTGTTGGAGTGAACTGAGAAGAACATCAGAAATTGGAGAAAATTTAACAAACTTCGTTAATTTTTTTTCAATCCTGTATTTACAAGCAGAAAACATTGTGTTAAAATATTAACGATTTGGGACAAGTAAGAAAAAGTAAGGATAAAATCTATGTTTACAAACATAACAGAAAGGATAAATCAAAGTATGAAAATCACAGTATGTATTGGATCCTCCTGCCATATTAAAGGCTCCCGTCTTGTAGTGGAGCAGCTTCAGGAGCTGATTGATGAGAAGAAGTTGAATGAAAAAGTAGAGCTTGCAGGGACCTTCTGTATGGGCAAATGCCAGCAGGGTGTATGCGTGTCGGTAGATGACAAATTCTGTTCCGTATCTCCGAACACCGTTAAAGAGTTTTTTGAGACTGAGGTTCTGGCTAATCTGTAATGACGGTAGAAATGAAAGGAGACAGTAAGTTATGCCGAACTGTCTGACATTAAAAAAATCAAATTGTAAAAATTGTTATAAGTGTATTCGACATTGCCCGGTAAAAGCAATTCGTTTTTCGGGTAATCAGGCACATATTATCGGAAATGAATGTATTTTGTGTGGGCAGTGTTTTGTAGTTTGTCCGCAGAATGCAAAACAGATTGTAGATGAAACTGAAAAAGTAAAGGTGCTTTTACAAGGTCCCAATCCGGTCATTGTAAGCCTTGCCCCTTCTTTTGTGGTGAATTACGAAGGTGTCGGAATCAAATCGATGCAAGATGCATTACAGAAGCTTGGTTTCTATGATGTGGAAGAGACGGCAATCGGCGCCACGATTGTTAAGAATGAGTATGAAAGAATGCTGAGAGAAGATGATAGAGATATCATTATTACTTCTTGTTGCCATTCTGTGAATCTTTTGATTCAAAAATATTTTCCGTCCACTTTGGAATACCTTGCCGATGTAGTATCGCCGATGCAGGCACATTGTAATGATATTAAGAAACGTTTTCCAAATGCAAAGACGGTATTTATCGGTCCTTGTGTTGCCAAAAAAGATGAAGCAGAACATTATGAGGGTATCGTAGATGCGGTACTTACATTTGAGGAGCTTACCAATTGGTTGAAAGAAGCAGGGGTGGAACTGAAGCAGGAGAAAGAGATTACGGTCGAAAGCCGTGCACGTTTCTTCCCGACAACCGGCGGTGTACTGAAAACAATGGCTGAGAGAACTTCGGGTTATACCTATATAGCGATTGATGGAGTACAGAATTGTATTGATGTTCTTCGTGATGTTGAAAGTGGTAAGATTCATAAGTGCTTTATTGAGATGTCAGCCTGTGTCGGAAGTTGTACCGGTGGACCGGTTATGGAAAAGTACCACAAGACTTCAGCAGTTCTTGATTATATGAAAATTGCAGATTATGCCGGCGAGAAGGACTTTGATGTTGTTCAGCCGAAAAACGTAGAACTGAAAAAACATTTTGAATATATTGAGCGAAGACTTCAGCAACCGACGGAGTCTGAGATATACAGTGTGCTTCGTCAGATGGGTAAGTTTAAGCCTTCCGATGAACTGAACTGCGGTTCATGTGGTTACAACAGCTGCCGTGAAAAGGCGATAGCTATTTATCAGGGTAAGTCGGAAATCTCTATGTGTCTTCCGTTCTTGAAGGATAAGGCGGAGAGTTTTTCGGATACGATAGTTAAGAATACTCCAAACGGTATTATCGTTCTGAATGAGAACCTTGAGGTACAGCAGATCAACGAAGCAGCAAGAAAGTTAATGAATATCCGTTCAAGTAGCGATATTCTAGGCGATCAGGTGGTACGGATTCTGGACCCGATTACTTTCATGCAGGTATTGCGCAATGGCAGAGATATCTGTGGACAAAGAGTATATTTGGCAGAATACAAACGCTATGTGGAACAGTCGGTATTATATGATCGTGATTTGCACCTGCTCATCGCCATTATGCGTGACATTACGGACGAAGAGTTGGAGCGTGAAAAGAAGGAAAATATCAGTCGTCAAACGATAGAAGTTGCTGATAATGTGGTAGAAAAGCAGATGCGAATCGTACAGGAAATCGCCTCTTTGCTTGGTGAGACAGCGGCGGAGACGAAGATTGCACTTTCGAAGTTAAAGGAGTCGATTACAAATGAATGATTTGTGTGCTGATATCGGCTATAAAAGTATTAATCATTACGGTGAAGAGCTTTGTGGTGACCATGTGGATGTAGTGGAACAGGGAGAAAACTCTGCAGTTATTGTACTGGCAGATGGACTTGGAAGCGGTGTGAAAGCAAGTATCTTGTCTACTTTGACAGCCAAAATTATCTCTACGATGATGGCTGCAGGGCTGCCAATTGAAGAGTGTGTGTCTACAATTGCCGCAACACTTCCGGTGTGCTCTGTGCGCGGTGTGGCGTATTCCACTTTTACCATTATGCATTTGATTAATAATGAAACGGCAGAACTGATCCAGTATGATAACCCTCAGGTGATTCTGTTACGAAACGGTGTCAGTTATGAATATCCGAGGACGGAGATGAACATCGATGGAAAGAAAATCTATAAGTCGGTTATCCGTCTGCAGGAGAATGATGTGTTTATCGCTATGAGTGATGGATGTCCACATGCCGGCATTGGACTTGCTTACAACTTTGGTTGGAAGAGGGAAGATATCATAAAGTTTATGGAGGCAATGGCACTGAACGGTTTTACGGCAAAGAATTTGTCTACTTTGCTGGTGGATGAGTGTGATCGTCTTTATGGGCGTCAGCCGGGAGATGATGCAACTGCATGTATTGTCAAAATCAGAAAACGTGAACCGATGAATATTCTGTTCGGACCGCCTTCAAACCGAGATGACGGTGAACGTATGATGTCCCTGTTCTTCTCAAAAGAAGGAAAGCATATCATTTGCGGAGGAACAACATCTTCCATCGCAGCAAAGTATCTGAATAAGCCACTAAAACCGACTCTGAACTTTGAAAAATCCGATGTTCCTCCGATTGCGAAACTGGAGGGTGCCGATTTGGTAACAGAAGGTGTGATTACGGTTAATAAAGTGCTCGAATATGCGAAAGATTATCTGAAAGAGAATCAGATGTATGAGCATTGGAACTTCAAGAAGGATGGAGCGTCTCTGATTTGTCAGTTATTATTTGAAGAAGCAACGGATATTAACTTCTATGTGGGCAGAGCAATCAATCCGGCACACCAGAACCCGGATCTTCCGATTAATTTCAGTATCAAGATGAATCTGGTGGAAGAATTATCGAAGTGCTTAAGAGAGATGGGTAAACGGATTAAGGTGAGTTATTTCTAGGTGGTTTTGAGTGGACGTTAATAAGTTATTAACTGTGGTTTGTTTTTAGAAGTGAGGAAATCATGAGAAAATTTGATACAAAAGTACAGCATCTGAAATACAAAGTAATTCGAGAGGTGGCACGTGAGGCATGGAAGGGGACTCTACTCGAGAATATCCTTGAGATCCCTAAGACAATTGTTCCCGGAAAAGTACCGAGCATGCGTTGTTGCGTATATAAGGAACGTGCGATTCTTGGTGAGCGTGTGAAGCTTGCAATGGGTGGGGACAAAGAAAATCCGAATGTGATTGAGGTAATCGAAATTGCATGTGATGAATGTCCTGCCGCTGGATATGAAGTAACAACCTCCTGTCGCGGGTGTTTGGCTCACCGCTGCGAAGATGTATGTAAGCGCGGCGCGATTTCATTTGACAACAATCATGTTGCCCACATTGATAAATCAAAGTGTGTGGAATGCGGCCAGTGTGCGAAAGTATGTCCGTATGCGGCAATCGTAAACCATAAGCGCCCTTGCCAGAATGCCTGCAAGGTGAAAGCCATCTCCATCAATGAGAGCAATGCGGCATCCATCGATAATGAAAAGTGCATCAGTTGTGGTGCTTGTGTATATCAGTGTCCGTTCGGTGCAATTTCGGACAAGTCATATATTTTAAATGCAATTGATCTGATTAAGAAGAGTGATAATAACAAGAATTATAAGGTATATGCAATTGTGGCACCTTCGATTTCCAGCCAGTTTGTTTATGCAAAGCTCGGTCAGGTGATTACCGGTATGAAGGAACTTGGCTTCCATACGGTAATTGAGGCGGCGCTCGGTGCAGATATGGTAGCAATGGACGAGTCCAAAGAACTTGCTGAGAAGGGGTTTTTAACCAGTTCATGCTGTCCTGCTTTTGTACAGTATATTAAGTCGGCATTCCCGAGTCTGTTGGAGTTCGTATCGCATAATCCGTCCCCGATGCTGGCCCTTGCAAAGTATATCAAGAGTAACGAATCGGATGCGAAGGTTGTGTTTATCGGACCGTGTACGGCGAAAAAGGCAGAAGCTCAGCTGGAAGAAGTAAAACCATATGTGGATGCAGTATTGACATTCGAAGAGTTACAGGCATTGTATGACAGCAGAGATATCGATATTAAAGAGTTGGAAGAAGGCGTATTGGACAATGCTTCTTACTTCGGAAGAATTTTTGCAAGAAGCGGTGGCCTTTCCGATGCAGTTGCACAGGCAATGAAGGAACAGAACATTGACTTTGATTTGAAGGCAATCTCATGTGACGGTATCGAAGAGTGTAAGCTGGCATTGTTGAAGAAGAGCAAGAAAGTCCTGGATGCTAACTTCATCGAAGGTATGGCGTGTATCGGCGGATGTATTGGTGGTGCAGGTTGCCTGACGCATGGTGAGAAGAACAAGGCTGAGGTTGACAAGTACGGACGCGAGGCTTTGGAAAAGACAATCTCCGATGCAATTTCTGTGCTGAAATAATTGAATCTGAAGAATAACACCTCCGAGTGATCTATGTGTCGGAAGCATAGATTATATCGGAGGTGTTGTTTTATGGAATAATGTGCAATAAATTGAGTGATACTAGAGTATTCGAATAACACATTCTTGCCGAGAGGTAAGAGAAAGTGGGGTAACTATATGTGTACGGCAATTACTTATACGACCAGAGACCATTATTTCGGACGAACCTTAGATTTGGAGCGTACCTATGAGGAACGTGTTACGGTAACTCTGAGAAATTACGAGTTACTGTTTCGAAAGAAAGATAGTATAAAACATCACTATGCCATCATCGGTATGGCAACGGTTGCGGACGGGTATCCGCTGTATTATGAGGCGGCAAATGAATGCGGTCTCGCAATGGCGGGGTTAAATTTTCCGGGGAATGCGTATTATGCGCCGATAGAAGAAAGGAAAGATAATATTGCGCCGTTTGAATTTATTCCGTGGATACTGGCGCAGTGTAAGGATCTTGCACAGGCGCGGGAACTGTTGGCGAGGATAAATTTGTGTGAGGAGCATTTTAGCAAGGAATTACCGTTATCACCGCTGCATTGGATTATCGCCGATAAAGAGGGTGCGATTACCGTGGAACCGCTGGCGGATGGGCTTCACATCCATGAAAACCCGGTCGGGGTTCTGACAAACAATCCGACCTTTGATTATCATATGACACATCTGAGTGATTATAGGAACCTTACTCCGAATCCGTCCGAGAACCGCTTTGGGGAAATTGCACTTGCCATGTACAGCAGAGGTATGGGCAGTATTGGTCTTCCGGGGGATTTGTCTTCGGCGTCACGTTTTGTGCGGGCGGCATTTGTGAAGCTGAATTCCGTATCGGGTGACAGTGAGAATGAAAGTGTCAGCCAGTTTTTTCATATCTTGGGAGCGGTAGAGCAGCAACGGGGTTGCGCACGCATGCCTGACGGAAGTTATGAAATTACTGTTTATACTTCCTGCATCAATCTGGACAAGGGTATCTATTATTATACGACCTATGAGAACCGTGGTATCAGCGCGGTGGACCTGCATCATTGTGATCTCGATGGTGCCGGGCTGTATCTGTATCCGCTGGAAAAAACATTGCAAATTGTAAGGCAAAATTAAAGTATATTTTATGCTTGACCTTACCCTAAGGACAAGGTTTATAATCGAGTTAGAGCGAGAGGCTCACCTGGGAAAATGCGCGCAAAAAAGAATGGAGACTGTACGATGGATAAAACATATACGATTGGTGAACTGGCGAGAATCGCTGGGGTATCAACGAAGACATTACGGATTTACGAAAAAAAAGGACTGTTATGTGCGGAACGAAATCAGGAAAATCGTTATCGGATTTATACGGAGGATGCCGTCCGGGAACTGGAGAAGATCCAATTGATGAAGTATCTTGGATTTTCATTGGAACAGATCGAAGCGTTTCTGCGAAGCTTTGAACATGTGAGTAGGGAAGAGATGTTATTGACGCAGAAACGCATGTTGGAGAGAAAACGTACACAACTGGATTCTGTCATTGCCTGTGTAGACAGGGCAGTATCTGAGTGTAAAAACAACGAAATGGATCAGAATACATTCTTGCATTCGCTCAGCGGAATCGTGAAGAACCAAAAAGCGGATGAACTAGTGTGGCGGTTAGGACAACATTCCGATGAGCCACGTGGCTGGTCGCGTTTTGTCTTTGAGCAGGCACAGTTAACGGATGGAATGTGCGTGATGGATGCCGGAGGCGGTTATGGGAATCTTTGGCGTTACAATGCGGACCGTCTGCCGAAAAACACTCGGGTGAGTTATGTAGACAAGCATAATACGCATGCAGATGGCTTCTGCAGTCATGTTCAGGAACAAGTGGCAGATGGAGTGATTCCGCCGGAAATGTTCTGTTTTGTATGGGATGATTTGGAACAGATGGAGTTTGGGAAGCGGTATGACCGTATTTTCTTCAATCACGTGGCACATTTCATACAAGACAGATTAAGCCTGTACCGTAAATTCGCTGATGCATTATCGGATAACGGAAGCTTTATCTGTACATGGGGCGGGTATCTGTTATACGAAAATATACAGAAGCTGCTGAGCGGATTTCAGGAAAATTGCAGTGCGGCAGATGCACTATACAACAAGGTTGTGTCAAAGCTTGAGGATAGAGAGAAAGAACTCCATGAAGTTTTTGGGTCGGTTGAACGAAGGGAATATCTGACGACGTTAGAGTTTAATACCGCCGGCGAATATATGGAATATTTATTGCAGATGTGTAAGCCTGCGGAAACAGTACTGGAACCAAGAAGAGCAGAGTTCCTGCAGTTTCTGGAGAACAGGAAGGATGCAGACGGGAAGTTAAGATTAGAACGCGATACCTATTTGTTTTGTTGCAGAAGGGAGAAATAAATATGCCCTCACGAATGATACATTATCTGGTTGCTGAGAAAGTTGCAAAGCGAATTCCGATTCGGGATAGGAACCGGTTTAAAATCGGTTCGCTTTGCCCGGACATGGCTTCCAGGGAAAACGGCGATAAGAATGTGACGCATTACATAGAGATTACTGGAGAAAGTAAAGGTGCTAACTGGGTCAGATTTGCAGAAGTTCACGGAACGGATATGCAGGAGGATGATTTATATCTGGGTGTGTTTTGCCATATCTTGACCGATGCAATCTGGTTCCATGACATCATGGAACCGCAGATTCGTTCACGGGCCAAGTCCTATGAAGAACGGAAAGCAGGATTCCAAAAAGGGTACCTGGATTTTCATCGATTAAATTACATCCTGCCGAAGGTTTATGGTTTGACATATGAACTAAAAGAGGATCGGAACATCGTACTGGAAGGGGTACAGCCGGAACTGTATGATATGGTGTTCGATGGGATGTATCAGGACTTTTTTGCAGAACCCGAGGCGACAAAAGACGAATTGGTTATATATACATATGACATGTCGATTTCTTGTATTGAGCGTTGCATCGAAGAGTGCGTGAAGAAGATAACGGCATTCCGGGAAGGAAGAAAACTTGGTGATGCAAGGGAGTTTTATGTGCCGGCGAGAATTATGCCAAAGGGGAGAGAAGCGTTTGGCAAAAAGGTAATAGAGACGGCAACTGCCTATGCAAATTACAGGTGGGTTCCAACGGAACAGAATTGTTTTCACGGAATGGATGAAGAGGGTAGATACGTAGACACACCGGATGTGACATGGCGGGGAGATGTGCTTGACTGTGGCTGGTGGAAGGTCGGCGAGGAGAATGTCGGGATTCCTTACGGCTGGGGTAACGCTTCGACGTTAGAGGCATTTGAAGCGGGGCTGCGGGAAGGAAAGTATGCGGGGAATGTTCCGGAAGATAAGTCACGTTACGGAAGCCATTATACAGTGGGAGTGGACTGTTCCGGACTATTAACCATCTGTTGGGGACTTGAGAAGAAGATAGCAACACGGGATATTCCACAGTATGCGGATGAGCTGGAGTCTTTGGATGAAATGCGGCAGGGAGATGTGTTCGCAAAGGTAGGCAGTCATGTTATGCTGTATAAAGAATTTGCGGATGAGAAGAAGGAATGGGCTGTGATTATTGATTCGACCCGAAGTACCGGAAAAGTGTCGGAACGGAAGGTATGTGTGGCAGAGTTGTTGGAGGATGGGTACAGGATGTTTCGGAAACGGAAGTTGCAATGACTGTTTTACAGGTTTTTGTAAGAGGGAGGATAAAACTCCCTCATTTTTTTGTAGTTAGACTTGAATATTTCCCTCATTTTTTGTAAACTGTATTTGCAGGAGGGATGAAAGCATGGTGGATATTTATTTGAAACGAAAGATAGATGCCTATTTGCTCGAGTGGAAAAGAGATGCAGAACGAAAGCCGCTGATTGTTAAGGGAGCAAGGCAGGTTGGAAAAACTGAGTCGATTCGACGTTTTGCAGAAGAGAATTACAAAAGTGTGATATATATTAATTTTGTTGAGGAACCAAAATATAAGCTGATTACAGTAGATGGGTACAAGACGGATGATATTGTTCGAAATATATCCAGAATGGATCCTTCAAAAAAATTTATTGCCGGCGAATCGATAATGATATTTGATGAACTTCAGGAGTTTCCGGAGATTGCTACCTCGCTAAAGTTTTTTATGATAGATGGTCGTTTTGATGTTATATGCAGTGGCTCGTTGCTCGGTATCCAATACAAGAGAATAGAAAGCAATAGTGTAGGATATAAAACAGACTATGATATGATGTCCATGGATTTTGAAGAGTTTTTGTGGGCAAAAGGGTATGATGGAGCAACAATAGAAGATATGCTTTCTCACATGAAAGAAGAAAGACCATTTAATGAAACTGAAATGAAGACATATAGTGGTCTGTTTTTAGATTATTGTATTTTGGGTGGAATGCCCGCTGTGGTGAGAGAGTATATTCGTAAAGGTACTTTTGAGGGAACTTTGGATATTCAGCGGCAACTACTGAATGACTATCGCGAAGATGTTCGTAAGTATGCAGAAGGTATGGATCAGACAAGAATCCTAAACGTATTTGAACAGATCCCATTGCAACTCGCAAAGGATAATAAAAAATTTCAAATCAGTAAAGTTGCAAGTGGCGCCCGATTTAAAGACTATCGCGGTTGTATCGAATGGCTGAGAGATGCCGGAATTATTAACATATGTTATTGTATGAATTTTCCTGAGTTGCCACTAAAGGGAAATTACGATGAGTCAAAATATAAGCTATACTTTTTTGATAGCGGTATTTTTGTTGCGATGCTGGATGAAGAGGCGCAGGAAGATTTGCGAGCAAATAAGAATCTCGGTGTATATAAGGGTGCCTTGTACGAGAATATCGTAGGAGAAGCATTAGTTAAGAGTGGGTATGATTTGTATTATTTCAAAAAAGACGATTCATACTTAGAAGAAGATTTCTTTGTCAGAACAAAAGATTCGCTTGTGCCTGTAGAGGTAAAAGCGACAAATGGAACGGCAAAGTCTTTAAAGACTCTGATTAAGAGTAACTCATATCCGGATGTTTCGTACGGGATTAAGTTTATATCCGGAAATGTTGGGTATAGTGAAAATATTTATACGTTTCCGTATTTTTGTGCGTTTTTACTGAAAGCCTATCTGAAAAATAAAGATTGAACTTGAGGAAGACAATCGGAGGAGTAGGTTATGTTTGATATTGATACAATAGAGTCAGAATTGAAGAAATTGCTTGCTCTTGACTTTAACTGTGATGCAGATGATTTTTCAAAGTATGAGAATGTAATTGTAGTACCGAAGAAATGCATACGTGGTTGAAAGATTGGGGAAAAGTAGGGGGGAAGAATATGAATGAAGAAATCATCATCAAACTATGTATAGACTGTTTCTCGGAGCGACCAAAGCCCCTTTCCCGTTGTGAAGTAGGGACGGGAAACTATGTATATATTGCGGAACTGTCCGACAGGAAGGTTGTGGTACGGTGCAGTGAGGAGACAGATGCATATAGAGATACAATTTATTGGCTTGAACGTCTGGAAACGCTTGATATTCCTGTGCCACGCGTGCTTGGGAAGGGAACGTGTGATGGGTATGATTATGTAATCCTGACCTATTTTGAAGGACAGGACATCGGAATTGTTTATACAGAACTGACCGCGGAAGAAAAGTGCGAGATTGCAAAAACGGTTGTAGATATTCAGAATAAAGTAGCTTTACTACCGCTGGAGGACATTCCTACAGACTGGGCATGGAAGGCAGTTTTTGTGGAGGATATGCTTACTCGTGCGAAAGAACGCATTATCGCAAACGGGTATTTTGATCCGGAAAAGGTAGACCGTCTGATGACGGTAGCAGAAGAGCTGGGAGCGTATTTTACCGGGATTCAACCGGTAGCGTATCTGGATGATATCAGTACGAAGAATCTGTTGATCCATGAGGGCAAGGTAACCGGCGTGATTGACATTGACGAGATGGGGCTGGGTGATAAGCTGACTTATGTGGCAATGACCAACATGGCGCTTATGAACATGGGATGTGATACCGATTATGTTACATATTTGCTGGATGCGATGCAGGTGACCGAAGAGGAGAAGAAGGCATTTGCGTTTTATACGCTGTTGTACTGCGTGGACTTTATGGGAGAACGCGGAATGTGGTTTATGGACAAGCAGGTACCGGTCAGTGAAGAAATTGTAGAAAAGATGAATGGAATATACGATCGGCTGTGGGAGGAGTATCATAATAAAATGATAGGAGAAGAAAATGAGATTATTGTTTGAAATGGATCGCAAAGATTATGATCCGAACGGTTCACGGTTTGAGCGTCCGTCGGTGCGGGGAATCATACGAAAAGACGGTAAAGTTGCAATGGTACATAGCAAAAAGTATGATTATTACAAGTTTCCGGGAGGTGGAATCGAGCCGGAGGAAGAACAGTGTGCGACCTTAGTCCGGGAAGTGAGAGAAGAATCCGGACTTGTAGTATTGCCGGAGACGATACAGGAATTCGGTTGGGTGCACCGAATCCAAAAAGGAAGCGTAGACGATATCTTCGTACAGGATAATTATTACTATCTTTGTGAAGTAGAGCAGAATGTGGTGCAGCAAAAGCTGGATGCTTATGAAGCAGAGGAAGAATTTGAACTGGAATTTGTGCCCCCGCAGACGGTGATTGAGGTGAATCGCAGAAAAGAGCATGGAGAGAAAAGCGGAAAGCCCTTGTTCGTTGTGATGTTGGAGCGGGAAGCAAGGGTGATGGAATTGTTGGTAGAAGAGGGTTTGGTAATTTGTTCATAAATATGAAACCGAGACAAAATAAAAGTCGGAATCTGATATAAAACACAGGTTCCGGCTTTTTTTTGTTATTTTGCTGAATAAAAATAATCGAACAAATATTCGAAAAATGCTTGAAATTAGTGAGGCGGTATGATAAGATGTAACAAACAAATGTTCGAAAGAGAAGAAGGACTTATGCTGATTAATGAGTGTCTGACAATCGAAGAGAAATTAACGATACTTGCCGATGCTGCGAAATACGACGTAGCGTGTACATCAAGTGGTGTGCAGCGGGAGAACCGGCCCGGGCAGGTGGGCAACTCCAGTAGCTGTGGGATTTGTCACACTTTCGCAGCTGACGGTCGGTGTATTTCCCTGTTGAAGATATTGTATACCAACGAGTGTGTACATGATTGCAAGTATTGTGTAAACCGTATATCGAACGACACCGTCCGCACTTCTTTCACTCCCGAAGAGTTGTGTGAACTGACGATGGGATTTTACCGTAGGAATTATATCGAAGGGCTTTTCTTGAGCTCCGGGATTATCCATACGCCGGATGAGACGATGCAGCAGATCTGTGCGGCGCTTCGTATGTTACGTGAGCAGTATAAGTTCAATGGATATATTCATTGCAAAGCGATACCCGGTGCAAGTCCGGATCTGGTTGAGATGTGTGGATGGTATGCGGACCGTATGAGTGTAAATCTCGAGTTTCCGACCGCTGAAGGGTTAAAACAGTTGGCACCGGGGAAGACGCGTAAGAAGATACTGACACCACTGCGACAGATTCAGGATGGCATTGCAGAGAGTCACGCGTATCTTGGGATGAACGGTGGGAATAAAGGTGCTTATTGGTATACACAGCGCAGATTAGATGGCGACTACAGTGAGTTCACCGGCGGGATTGAACAGGTGGCAGAAGACAGGGCCAGATTAGCAGAACGTTTAAACAAAAGATTGGGGAAAAAGATAAGTGCGATTCCGGAAAAGAAAAGCATACATACGGAACAACTTCAGAAGACGACCGGACAATTACCGGTAAATTCGCGGCAGTCTCATCTGCAATTTATGAATCAGATGACGGGGAATCGTGGCTTTGTACCTGCAGGGCAGAGTACGCAGATGATTATCGGAGCAACGCCGGAGACGGACTTACAGATTATTTCGGTATCAGAGGCATTATATCAGCGATTTGATTTAAAGCGCGTGTTTTATTCAGCATTTATCCGGTTGAATGACGACAGTGCTTTGCCGGTAATTCCGGGGGGACCGCCGCTTTTGCGGGAACACCGCCTGTATCAGGCGGATTGGCTGCTGCGGTATTACGGATTTGCCGCGCAGGAACTGCTAACGGAGCAGCGTCCAAACTTTAATGTATTTCTGGATCCGAAGTGTAACTGGGCCATTGACCACCTTGGGATGTTTCCGGTTGAGATTAATAGTGCAGATTATTTTACACTGCTTCGGGTACCGGGGATTGGTCCGAAGTCAGCAAGACGGATTGTGTCGTCGAGGAAGACTGCACGACTGGATTATTTTGACCTGAAAAAGATGGGAGTCGTGCTGAAACGCGCACAGTATTTTATCACTTGTTCCGGCAAGATGATGGAACATATGAAGGTATCGGAGGACGTGATTCTGAGTCGCATGATAGGAGAAGCGGCAGGAGAATGCCGCCGGATTATGGATTCCGGGATTACATATCAGCAGTTGTCTCTTTTTGATACGGTGAATACAGGGGAGACTGCGGCAAATACGGGGTGGAGTCTGACCGGATGCAATTTGCCGAAGGTTGGTCGGGCCATTTAGTACGAGAAGTTACAGGAGTTATGGAACCGATGATGTTGTGACGGTTTGGTAATGTGAGTAGAAAGGTTGAGTTTATGTATATATTTCAATGTGAGGACAGTTTAGAAGGTATCTTTACGGCAATCTACGATGCATGGGATTCCGGATATGGATTGATGAATGTCCGGATTGAAGTGTTGAACGGTCGTGACGATTGTTATAATATGGAATTGTTTTCCGAATATATTCCGGTTGTACCAGATGAGGAGAAGGCGGAAAAAGTAGCACGGTCAATACGGTATAAGATATCCGAAGAAGCGTATGAGATGGTTGGTTATGCAGCGGTATCTGATTCTCCGTGGAAGGCAGACCGTATCTTACGGTTCTTGATGCTAGGGTTCCGGGTAGGTGCAAGTGTGGTGAATCGCCTGGGTGACGATGCGGTTAGGGATTTGTTTGAATTACGGCGATATGTGGGGAACGAATTACATCTATACACCGGATTTTTGCGCTTCTCTGAGATTGACAACGGAGTGCTGTTTGCAAAGTTTGAACCGAAGTCGGATCTGGCAGCATTAATCATGCCGCATTTTGCCAATCGCTTTCCGGATGAGAATATGGTAATATATGATGTAAAGCGAAGGAAAGCTGCGGTTTGTCGGAAAGGTGGCAGATGGTTTGTAACAGAGGTCTCCGATGAGATTGCCGAGTGTGTGTTAAATGCAACGGATACGGAAACCGACTATCAGAACCTCTGGAAGAGTTATTTTACCCATATGGCAATTGAAGAAAGAATCAATCCGAAACTGCAGCGCAATATGTTACGGTTACGCTTCCGTACACATATGACAGAGTTTCAATAGGGATGGACACATATGTTAAAACTGATCTTATTGGAAACTCCGGGTGTGGTAGAGACAGCGGAGTGCGGACAAATGAATAACGATTGGCAGATGCTGATTACGAGCGCAAGAGAAAATGGTATCAAAACGGAAGTGTTGCCTTCTGTTTTGATAAATGATGTGAAGGGAATCGAAGCTTTATGTGTCAGGAACGAATGCATTCCCCGAGAGTGTCTGTTGCTTACTGCGGATGATGAACTGCTGTCTGTTGCGGAACAAGTTGAGATGCCTTGTATCGCCTATGGAGAAAATGTGCCGGAATTTCGAGCGCAATATCAGATTACGACGGTAGAAGGGGCGGAATTATATTATCTGCAACAGAGTTATCAGCGGATGATCGGTGAACCGGTCGTAATTGCTATGACAGAACGACTGATTATCCGTGAGATGACCGTAGAGGATGCAGAAGCTTTGTGGGAAATACAGAATCAGGAAGAAGTGCGTCGCTATACAGAGGATATATCGGAAGACCGTCAGACAGAACTGGAAAAACATATGGCTTATGTAAGGCATGTGTATCCAATGTACGGATATGGATTATGGGGAGTGTATCGTAAGGAAGACGGGAAACTGATTGGCCGCTGCGGTATACAGGATTATGAGTATAACGGAGTATGGGAGGTAGAACTGGGATATCTGTTGGATCCCGCTGAGTGGGGGCGGGGATATGCGATAGAAGCAGTTCGGGCTGTGATAAAATATGCACTGGACTGCATGGATATACAGTCGGTTATTGCACTGATTGCACCGGAGAATGAACGCTCTATCCGGCTTGCAAAGCGTGCCGGTATGCAGTTTCAAACCTTTGAAGAGCGAAAGGGCAAACCGGTTGCAAGGTATGTGATTCACAAAAGATAAAATATGGATATATGAGGAAAAATGCTGTCACAGAACAGCATTTTTTTCGTTTTACATTTATTTTTTATCATGCCGTAAGATATACAAAAGTCGTTGAAAAGCAAAGATAAGACGGATGTACATGTTATGCGAAGAATGCCGTGAATATGATGATGAAAAAATACAAAAAACACGAAAATAATACATTTTTTTTGTATAAAATGCAGATTATCGTTTGACAAACGATAGCTATGGTAGCATAATAATTATTATGGCTATAACTTTGGCATAGCTATGCCCAAAAATAGGTTTCGTATATTTCTAATATAGATTTAAGGGGTTTTTTGAGATGGCAAAATTAAGAAATGTAATCATTGCAGCAGTGGCAACATTGACGGTTCTTTTTGGCGGTGTGGCAATCTATGGAACAACGCAGGTGAAAAGTGCAGAGCAACAGTTTGTTGCCAGCGGGTACATATTGGATGGATCGGAGAATCGCGAGAACGGATATGCAAAGCTGTCTTTTGAAGCAGGAACGACCTATCGTACCGGTTATCCGGACCGTGTCATCTTCAAGGACACTGCAGGGATTGAAGTGGCTACCGCACAGACTGCATTTTTGCATTTTACGGATGGTTCGCTCTCTGCTTTGACCGATGGTGTGATTGTCGACCTGAACAATATGACCGGTGGTGTATTGAATAACTTTAGAATCAATGCCGGTACGGTGTTGGAACGCAGAGATAATTCCTATGTAATCGAGAGTTTGTCCGGCACCATTTATCTGGATGATTTTATCTGGAAGATCAGTGATTCCCAGTATATGCTGGTATCGAATACGGTAGATGTTGCAGTAGGAGAACAGGAACCGAAGTATTTTAATGATGCAGTGGAACTGCGTTATTACAACGAAGGAATCTTAATGCTGTTAACGGAGGAAGGTGCGTACCGTACCGTGGCAACCGACTGTATTGCTACGATGAATAGCGGGGTACAGATGGATCTGGCATCCCGTACCATTCTGACCGGAGATGACGGCAAGAAGATGTCTATGGAGCAGATTGTACTCGATGCGAATGAGGCCATCGATGTACTGAGCCCGATTATGTCTGCACAGAAGTCGGATGATTTGTTTGACAAAAAACAGTTGAATGAAGCAGTGAAGATCGCCATGCCGACGTTTGAAGTGATTGACGGCGAGGATGGCGAGGATGGTGAAGACGGCGAAGTCGGTGAAGAAGGTGCCATCGGGCAGAGTGGTATGACCGGGGCGGATGGTCTTGCCGGTGAGACCGGAGAGAATGGCAAGCATGGTCTTGACGGTGCTATGGGCGAAGATGGCGCCGGTGGAGCACCCGGTGCACCGGGCGAACCCGGTACAGCAGGAACCAGCGGCAAAAACGGTTCCAACGGTTCAAACGGAAGCAATGGTGCAAAAGGTGCACAGGGTATGCAGGGCGAACAGGGCCGTAACGGAGATGATATTCTGGCAGAGGAAGGTCTGTTGGGTGAAGTACCGGAACAGGTTGTACTTCCGGTGTTTGGCTTTAGTTCATTCAATGCGACTTCGGATACCGTAGTAGCAGCCATCACTTACACAGAAGGTGAAGGGTGTGAATTATTCCGGGAGAGCATCATCGTTAGCCTGATTCGTACTGCGGACGGCAGAGAGATAAAAAGGCTGGAAATGTCAACATCTGATTACTTCGATCCGACCAGTTCTCCTTTTACGGTGATGTTCGAAGGTCTGGTTCCGGAACAGGAATATACGATGCAGGTAACTGCTTCGTATAGGGTAAAGACCACAGATTATACGTATGTGTTCATCTCCAAGACATTTACAACCAGTTCTCTTGGTATCGAACTGAATTATGTATATGCAACAGAGAATAAGCTTGCATTTATGCCGGTCATAAAGACTGGTGTTGGTTATACTGAGATTAACAGTGCGGATGTATTACTGAAGGATCTTACGACAGGGGGTGAAAAAACGGTACCTGTGGACTTTGATAATACGCAGGAGATCGTATTTGAAGGACTCACCCCGAACCGTGCTTACGAAGTTAAGTTCACTGATGTTACGTTCCAAGGAGTCGAAGGGACAATTTCGTCATATGGTGCGGCACAGTATTATACATTGAAGAGAAAGCCGGTAATTGGTAATCCGGAAGTTGTGGTAAACAAAGTTGAGGGTTTATTTGACTTGCGTCTGGATTCTGTGAAGGATGAGGATAACGGTATTCAGTACTACCGTTATGAAATCTATGCGGTTGGAAATGCGAGCGCAGAGATTGCACCCGGTGCAGTACCGGTAAAAGAAATTTATGCGACGAGCCATCGTGAAGTACTTTGTCCGGTAGTCGGAGAGATAACGAGAGGCGACTATTATCGTATGAGAGTTGTCGCATGCTTTGATGACAATGAAAAATTAATCGAGTATACCAGTATTACATCCGGCCCTTTTGTTATGGATGGTACGGGATATCCGGTTGTTACATTTGAGAAGACACCAGGCAATGAATACGGACACGATTATCTGGATGGAACTGTGTATATTGATACAAATGGTACAAAAATCACCGCATCTCAAGGGGCTCCGATTCGTATCACATATGCAAGTTCTGATGGTGTGGTAGAGGAAAAAAGATACGAGGCGATTTCTAAGGCTCAGAATGGTGCGGATGCAGAAAAGTATGCAATCCCGTTTAACGTAGATGGATTGAAGGCCGGTGACAGTTATGTGCTGAGTGTGTACGGCACATTGGATATTGGAGATGAAAGAGGCGAGGTAAATAATGCTCTGATTGGCAGAGTTGTGGTTGGTACTGAGGCTGCTCCGAAATTAACGGTAAATCTTGAACCGGGCGACACCGGAATAAATCGCGTGATTGCAGCAAAACTTTCATTCGCTGTGGCACCACAAACAGATCAGGGAAAAGCGGACAAAAAATACCTTCATGGTGTACATACAGCAGTGAAGGTACTCGTCAATATATATAACGGCATCGATACCTCCGAAGCTCCGATTGCAACCAGGGAGATATGGGCAAAAGACAACTATAAGCCAGAGACGATGACGGGCGGATTCTATGGTGAAATGTATGGTTCCGGAAACTATATCATACTGACAGAAGCCTCGGAATCATTAAATATTAATCCCAACATGATTGATAAAGATCAGTATACGATTGAGATTAAGCAAATCTACGACTATACGCAGTATGCGAACGAATTGTTGCCAGAGCCGGAGATTATGATCTTTACCAAGAACGCAGTTAGACCGGATGAAAATGTATTTATCCAAAATCCCTTAAGTGTGGTGCCGATTACAAAATCACTTGCGCATACGTATGACAAGAATCGTACATTCCCGGATGATATGCCGGGTAGTGCAATCGTTGGGTATTATCTGAAGACGAATTACGGAGTGCTTACCGGTGAAGAAAAAAGCGTAACGTATTATGCATTTGAAGAAGCAATTATTAATCGTGAGGACAATGTAGAAAAGTTAGGAAACTCACAAGAGTTTTACGATGCATTGGCACAGGGTGAGCCAGGCAATGGCACACTGATGATGAAAGTAACAAAGAATGATTCTGCCAATATGCTGGATCATCTAGTATGGCTCGAAGATAACGCTACCGGTGGTAAAGATATGAAACGTGGTAGTAAGTATATCTTCACGGTACGAATTGATATGAGCGGTAACGGTACAGATTATTTTCCAGCCGATAATAAAGGCGTTGCTAAGACCGTGAGTTATCCTGCACCTTATGTGCAACCGGATTTACAGTTCATTCCGTGGGAAATTAGACCAAATGATGGTGGTAGCATGGTATACCAGTATATTATTTCGGCAATCGATAAAGATGCAATTGCGAACGCATTTACGATACCCGGAGGAAAGACATATGAGTTTGTTGATGACACAGGAACAGTTGATAAAGAAAAATTAGGTCAACGTCAAACTTTGCAGTTGAAAAATACAGGCGAAGGGCAGGTACTGGTACAGTACGAAGTAAGACAATTTAATACAAATTATAGTGCTGACCTGCAGAATGTCATTAATCATTATGTGAGTGCCGGTGTACCTACAGCAAATGCAGCGAATGACTTAAGTTACAAATTAATTAATCTGTCTGAAACGAATCGAATTCGTATTAGTGTGACCGATGCGGATTCGAATGGAAAAAGTATCCGACACGTCGCTGGTTTGAAACTTGAGATTAAAGAGAGTGCCACTTCTTCGGCAAGTATTGAGACAATTAATGTTGCTTTGAATAACGTAGTTAATAACACCGCAGACGCATATGTATATTATTCAGAGTTGGAAGATTATATAGGACGCACTCTTTATGTGGGAGTTAAAGCGGTTTTCGATACGGAGGTAGCTGGCTATAGTTTAGTAAATGCCGATGACGCAACAGTGGCAATACAGACAGTAACTGGTCAGCGTACAGGAGATTATGTGACGCCGAACAATTCCCGTACCAACTTGATTGTGAATGAGTCCGGAACTGCAAAGGACGCATGGTATACAGTGAATTCGAATTCGGATTTGTTTGCGAATTCAAGTCTTACATTTTATCATACGTTAAGTGATTGTAATGGTTCAATGTATCTTGCTCCTCAGGAGGGAGGTACTCGTTTCGGAGCTTTGGCCGGTAATGATTATGTAATATTGAAACAGTTAACCGATATTACTGTAACACCGCAAACTGAAAAAGATAAAGAATTGGCCATATTGAGTATGCACCCAACCATTACATTGAATAGTGGTCCGGTAACATATACAATATATCCGACAGCGGACGGTGCAAGGGTTGATTTTATCTTAAATGGACATGCAAGTTTGATAAATACAACAACGCCTGCTAATAGTAATATATTAAACGAAGGTACGGATGCAGCACCGATATATTATATGCATTTTGCGCTTTGGAAAATTGACGAACAGGGAAACAGAGGTGATAGTCCGATTAATTGGGATTGTGCGAAGGTTGCAATCGACCCGACGAAGAACAGATATACGAATGATGGGGATCCGTTGATTTCAGGACTGAAAACAAACCAGAAATACGGTATTACGTTGTATTACATCGATAAGGATGGCACAACCCGTCATTTCCCGATGGATACGTATCATCCGGACATCAGTGGTGACAGTATTATGTTCACCTTTACCACTGCAGACGAAGTTCAGATTACCGAATGCAGTGTGGGTTATCGTGCAGAAAATTATCGGGCAAAACAGATTGAAGCGAACCTGAAGTTTAATACCTATGTGGGATTTAATGTAGTATACAAATTGGTCAGAAAAGAATCTGCAGATACATATCGGACACTGCTGACTGGAAGTGACCTTGAAACATTGGGTGTTGTCTACAAAACTACCAATATAGTAAGCGAAAACAAAACAATTGCTTTACAGATTAATCCGGGTCAATTGAAATGGGAAGAGAACGGTAATAAGGTATTTACATTTAATGATGATACTTTATTCTTGGAAGCAACTCCGGTATCTAAACAGGATGAGACAAAGGCGGTAGGTAAACCGTACTATATTCCGTTAAACTTGGAGAAGTTAAAGGAACCGAACCGACATCCAAACAATATTCGTGTGATCCCGTCGAATGCATCAACTATAACAATAAAGGTTGCGATAAAAGATGTTGATCGTGTTATGGTAGACGATTCTTTCATGGTGCGAATTTTCGATGAAAATGGTGTGGATCAGACACCACCGGTAGAGGTGGCAACCACGAAGTACAGTTCAATGGCCACACAGAAGATTGTAGTCGGAGGATTGCAACAGGGTGTAACATATACCGTTTGTGTATACTCTATGTTGGACATGGAGAACACAGGCAAGATAGCAGCCATTTCAGGAGACAATCTTGATGCAGCGGATTGGAGAATCGAACGAAGTGCCACAACATTGTCTACGATTGGTTTTGATTTTGGACAGCTGTCATTGGTAAATGTTTCGACCAATGAATTGGCGCTGTATTTTACGGATTCTGTCTTGTTACGAGATAATCTGAGGTATATCCAATATACCGTTGTATCTCCGAATGGAAATTATTCTGCATATGAAACGGATTGTTTGGCTACTCCGCTTGAAGAGCAGGGTGATTCCCTTGTTGCCAAATTAAAAACCAGTTTTTCTGATAAGGGTGAATATATTATTCAATTCCGATTCCTGGATTCTAGTCGTAATTCACTGGAACATGACATGTCATTTACCTATATCAAGGGATATTAAGCAATCAGTGTGAAATGAGGATATTATGCGACGTCTGACAAGAAAAATAAAAGCAATATGGGGATTTGCGTCGGTAATACTGGCTATGGGCGGTGGTCTGACCGGAATGGCGGTGAAGAGCATTCAGAGTCAGCCTGCGCCGATTGAAGTCAGTGCAGACAGTGTGCTGTATGATGCTTACAACCGGATGCTTACCATGACGGAAGATGCTGAGATCGTGAAAAAGTGGAACGGTCAGTATTATCTGAAAACGCAGGACAAGACGGAAGTCTGTCTTGGGGAACAGGTAGTAGCATATGATGCGGCATTGAACCGTCTGTCCAGCTATGGCGGGGGGTATCAGGTGAACAGTGATGCAACCATCGGTTCCATCAGCGAACGACAGGAACTTGGCGAAGAGGGCAAGGGATTCTACAAGCTGGGGGACAGAAAATATCTTCTGATGGGAAGCTATATTACCGATGAGGAAAAGAAGATAGCAACTGATTGCGGTTATTTGTATATCACGATAGACCGCTCCGGTAATGCAATCCTGCAGAACAATGATATTAACGTGAAGACGATGCGTCCCATCGTATTGACCTGCGATGATATTGTCCTGGATGTAGCAAACGAACGTCTGCTATATCAGGGACAGATGGTAAACTTAAAGAACATCAACGGCAGTACAAACGAGTACAGCGATGCGATCTATACGGCATTAGATACCGATTTTAAGAACATGAACACAGAGGAACCATCTGCAACGCCAACACCGGCAGAAGATGAAATCCAGTCACAGCACTTTGTCATCCGTGGTGGTGATGGTGGTAAGGGCGGAACCGGTGGCGACGGTGGAGCCGGCGGGGCCGGTGGTATCGGTGGCGATGGCGGTCTTGGTGGTAACGGTGGTAACGGCGGAGCCGGCGGAAGCGGCGGCGACGGCGGGG
>JAZNXH010000046.1:0-5437 GCA_045593785.1 Lachnospiraceae bacterium | reverse complement strand
CCTGATGAACACCAAGTCCCTGTTGTTCCGGAAACTCCCGTTGTGCCCGAAGAACCTGAAGATTCGACAGGTGCAGGAGATTTTTGGTTCCCTGGAATTTCTAATAAGCCTGAAGAACCGTCAGAGCCTGAAACTCCGAGTCAGGGAACAGACAATAATGAGCAACTTGATTTGGTCGCAAAAAATACACCTCTTGGTGTTCTGTATTATCCCAGCCGTTCCGAACCGTATATTTCCACTTCTTCTATGGAAGAAACTACCAACGGATATAAGGGAGATGTTTACTGTGAACAATACATACCCCGGCTGGTCGCAAAGAATATCCGTTCCCATCAATAAACGTGAGTCGTATTCCAAGCCAAACAGATTTGATACCGTCGGCAACACGTCAACATTGGCACACGGTTTTTCCACCACAACCGGTTCTTTCATCTTCGAATTCCAGATAATCAATCCTTCACGATACAGATCAAATTCCGAGACAAAAGGCTCTCCGCGTAACTCCTCTACTTCTGCATCAGTCAGTCCATACGGATAATGGTCGGAAGTGAGTACAAACACCGTCTCATCCAGTCTGCCTGCCTTCTCCAGTTCTTCGACCAGATAGGTCAGTGCATGTTCCAATTCTAAGTTACATGCAATATAAGCCAGTACCGGTTCCGAATACTCCAGTCCCTCTACGTACTCTTTGTTTTTCCTTGCCATTGCATTGCTGCCGAACAAGTAATCCTTATGGCCACTCACCGACATATAATATGCATGAAATTTCTCTGCATTAATGTATTCCGGCAAAGTCTCCTGTACCATCAGCAAATCCGATTCCGGCCAGGTGTTCTGCTGCTGCAGCCCACCGCCTTCTCCTTTATAATTGTATCCCATATTCGGGTGAGAAAGATGTCGGTCATAATAATCATACGAATGGTTATGATATGCATAACAGTCATATCCCAGACGCTTAAACTGGTTACCAAGGCAGAAATACATCAAGTTATCATGCGACTTTGCCATACTGGAATACTGCTGCGGATAAAGCCCTGTATCCATCAGGTATTCTCCGTCGCTGGTACTGGAGAACCAGACACCTTCATAGTAATTCCGGAATTGAAAACCTTCACTTACCATACGGTACAGCGTTGGTGTCAATTCTTCTGAAATGATATCCGGAGAAAATGCTTCTGCGCAAATTGATATCAGGTTATACCCTTCAAACATTCCGGTATATTCATTTTTCCTGGTTCCTTCTGCCACTGAAAAGTACTTATGTAATTCTTTAACTGCAGCATCTGTCTCCGTTTGCAACAAGGTCTCAAAATCAATGTCCATAATATTGGGGGACGTATCAATCGGTGTCGGCGTCGGACTTGGCGACGCGGTAGGAGTTGCGTTTAAGCTTTCTTCACCCGTCCCATCGTCCGGCTGCTGTACCGGTACTTCTGGCACCGTCGGTGTCGGTATTTCTGTCGGCGGTTTTGTTACCACCGGAAGAGGCACATATTCAATCACTTCCAACGCATCCGGTTTTTCATCTGCAAACGACCCTGCAAAATCCTGTGTCACACTTGCCGCTACTCCCAGCCTGCGATATCCGAATTCCTGAACCCATTTCCCATGAATCAAATCATACGGTTTCATCGGCTCTTTTCCGAATAACGGCAATGCAAGATAAAGTATAATACCGAGCACTATACCGGCGGACAGAACTGTCACAGAAAGCTTGTACTTTATGCGGTTTCCTGTAATCCGTTTTTTCAGCAGCACACCCAATACTACAAACGGTACCGCATATAACAATACAGAAAGTTTACAATCCCAGATTGCCCTTGCTACCTGACCAAAAAACTCTGTAATTGCTTGTGCATTTCCTGCTACTGCCGTAGGCGCCATAAAAAACTTAAACACATAATAATAAATCCGCTGACCGCAATATACAAAACCAATCGCCCCCATTAAAACCCACGACAGAATAAGATTTACTTTTCTGCTGAACAAAGAAACAAGCACTGCCAGTATACATCCCAGTACCAGACCAATCAGACAGGGTAATATCACTTCTCCATTCAATTGTTTGAACACACACACATGGAAAACCAATTCGCAGTATATCAATGTAAGCGGGAAGACCAGGATTCCCCACGGAAATCCACACGCCTTCTGTTTGATTACCGGCTGCGGAGGCATTTTCTTCTCTGCTGTTTCTTGATTTAGAGCAGAAACAGCAGCAAGCTGTTGTTTAGCCTGCTGCCGTCTTTTCTTTAACTGTTTCTGTCGATTCGATTTTTTCTTATTAATCTTCTTCGCCATGTTTATCCCCATACGGAATTATAATTAGACCGTATGCTCTGCGTAAAGCTGTGCAAGAATCTCTTTCACCTTCTGAATCACTTCATCCTTCGGTGCCTTCACGGAAATCTTCTTATCACGGGTCGTAATCTCAACCACACCTTCTTTTAAGTTTCTCGGGCTGACAACGACTCTTACCGGAATACCGAACAGGTCTGCATCTGCAAACATCACGCCCGGACGGATATCTCTGTCATCATAAAGCACTTCGATTCTTTCTTTACTCATCTCCTCGTAAAGTGCATCACTGATCTGCTTTGTCTCTTCATCATCCACACGCAGACAACAAATCTCGACTTCCCACGGAGCAATGGTGATCGGCCAGATTGGACCGTAATCATCATGACAAACTTCAGCAACCGATGCAGCCAAACGACCAACGCCGATACCGTAACAGCCCATAATCGGATTGTGGATTTCTCCGTCTGCATCCGTATACGTCATATCCATTGCCTTAGAATACTTTGTACCAAGCTGGAAGATATTACCCACCTCAATACCACGGGAGATACTGATTGCCTTCTTACCACACTTCGGACAGATACCACCCTCTACAATCTTAGCAAGGTCATGGTACTCTACTTCACCACACTCACGTTCGATACAGAAACCGGTATAATGCGCATCCACCTCATTTGCACCGGTCACTACATTGTCACGACCCTTCAGGGAAGTATCAAACAATACGGTTACACCCTCCGGCAGACCCTTCGGTCCAATGAATCCTGCGCAGATGCCGCTCTCTTCGGTAATGATTGCAGGATGAACCGCTTCGCCTACAACTCTGGTCAGCTTCGACTCGTTCAGGTCAAGATCACCACGGATAAAGATGATGACATAAGAATCATCCATGTTCTTCTGGTAAACCACTGCTTTACAGGTGTCTTCCGGACGAATCTTCAAGAATGCACACAGTTCCTCAATTGTGCTGGTACCCGGTGTCGGAACTTTTGCAAGCTCTGCCTTTGCCGGAGCATCACTGTTATCCACAATACTGTCTGCAGCTTCCATGTTTGCCTTGTAATCACACTCACCACAAATCGCGATGGAATCCTCTCCCGCTGCAGTAAGCAACATGTATTCGTGAGAAATACTTCCGCCCATCATACCGGAATCCGAAGCCACAACCACGGTCTGCGGAATACCGCAACGCGCAAAAATACGGTTGTACGCTTCATAACACTTGTAATAGTAATCTTCCAAATCCTCCTGAGAAGTATGGAAGGAATATGCATCTTTCATTGTAAACTCACGCACACGAATCAAACCCGCACGCGGTCTTGCTTCGTCACGGAACTTTGTCTGAATCTGATAAATCATGAACGGATAACGTGCGTAGGTCTTGGCATAATCACGTACCAGCTGTACCGCAGCTTCCTCGTGCGTCATACCGAGTACCATCTTGCTTCCGTTACGATCCTTGAAACGAAGCAACTCATCTGCCACGCTGTCATAACGTCCGGACTCCTCCCAAAGACTACCCGGAAGAGCTACCGGGAACAGAACTTCCTGTCCGTCGATACGATCCATCTCTTCACGTATAATCGCTTCAATCTTCTTCGTAATCCGCTTCGTCGGCGGGAACAAAGAATAGATTCCGTTTGCAACATATTTAATATAGCCACCCTTTACCATCATTGCATGGCTCTCGATTACACAATCTGCAGGACGCTCTTTGAAGCGTTCACCTATCATACTTCTGACTTTCATAACTGCCTCCGTTTGAGAATCTTCTTAATTTTACATTCTTCTCTCTTTTCTGTGCTAAATCATTAGCATACATAAAAATATTTATAGCACAAATAACTTCTTTTGTCACTAGATAATACGACATTTCATAAGCATTTTAGCTAAAACAAGTGATTTATCTTATACGCTTTTCACCAAGTTTGCACATTGGCAGAAACAATGAGTTGTGCTATGATATCCTTCATACAAAAAGGATATGGTGATTCGCATGAAAAAAACAAATTCTTATGAAATAGATATGTGTAACGGACCGCTTCTCGGTAAAATACTGCGGTTTTCTTTTCCTTTGATTTTTTCCGGTGTGTTGCAGCTCCTGTTTAACGCCGCAGATATGGTCGTGGTGGGCAAATTCGCCGGCAAAGAATCTCTTGCTGCCGTAGGGTCCACCGGTGCTCTGATCAATCTCCTGGTTAACGTGTTTATGGGGCTGTCCGTTGGTGTCAACGTTTTGGTCGCACGGTATTACGGAGCCAATCAGGAACGTGAAGTAAAGGACACGGTGCATACCGCAATCGCACTCTCTGTTGTGTGTGGTGTTTTTCTCAGCATTGTCGGTATCATCCTCGCCAAGCCGCTTCTTACGCTAATGGATACACCGGCAGATGTTATTGACCTGGCAGCGCTATATATGCGCGTGTACTTTGCCGGCATGCCGATTATGCTTCTCTATAACTTTGCGAGTTCCATCCTGCGCGCTGTCGGCGATACCATGCGCCCGCTTTTCTTCCTGACAATTGCAGGCTTTATCAACGTAGGACTGAACCTTATCTTCGTTATAGTTCTTCGCATGGACGTCGCCGGTGTTGCACTGGCAACCGTTATCTCACAGATTTTTTCCGCCATCTGCGTTGTTATCTGCCTGATGCGCGACAATGCCAGCTACAAACTTGATTTAAAGAAGCTTACCATCAACAAAAAAATTACGATTCAGATTGCACGGATCGGAATCCCTGCCGGACTGCAGGGAGCGATGTTCTCGATTTCGAATGTTCTCATTCAGTCATCCATCAACTCTTTCGGCTCGGTTGCAATGGCCGGAAATACCGCGGCCAGCAATCTCGAAGGCTTCGTCTATACTGCAATGAATGCATTCCACCAGACAGCCGTAAGCTTCATCAGCCAGAACACCGGTGCGCGCAAATTCAAACGCTGTCTCAAAGTTCTGGTACAGTGCAGTATACTGGTAACTGTCATCGGTGGCGCCATGTGTGCGTTAGGGCTTATTTTTGCCGAACCGCTACTTTACCTCTACACGGATGAAGTCGCAGTAATGGAATATGGTCTGCTCCGATTGAAATATATCCTGGTTACTTACTATATCTGCGGATTAATGGATGTGCTGACCGGT
>JAZNXH010000045.1:0-12055 GCA_045593785.1 Lachnospiraceae bacterium | reverse complement strand
TCCTATCTTGTTTATTTTCTTCTTGGTCTTGCCGGTGTTCCCATTTTCTCAAACTTCACCGGCGGCATCAGCAAACTCTTCGGACCGACCGGCGGGTTCCTTCTCGGTTTTTTCCTTCTTTCTATCGGTTGCGGTCTTTTCACGCATTACCGTCGCAGCTGGAAATTACGGAAGCACGAGCAACTTTTGTCTCTGACTGCCGGTATCTTAGGGCTACTCCTATGCCATCTTCTCGGCATTCTTCACCTGACCTTATTGGCAAATACGTCGTTTATCGGAAGCTTTCTTCTGGCATCCGCTCCGTATCTTCTCAAAGATTTTGCCAGCGTAGTTGTCGCATTCTTTCTTGCAAAACCGCTCCGCAGACATATCAATTAAAGAATTGCTCCCAGTCCCCGGATTTAATGATATCCTTATAATAAGCCAGTTCTTTCGCTATCGTTTCATCCAGTACTTTCATTCCCAGCACCTCCACCGGTGCCTTATCATCCGTCAGAATCTTGTCGCCCCCCTGTTTTTCTTCCAGACCGGCAACTACCCACTCCATCTGCCGATGCAGACTATTATCTTCCATTGCCTGCATTCTTTCTTCCAGAATCTGAACCATATCCGGATTATCACTTGCAAACAATTCCGTATTAGTTCCGCCCTTTACGCGGACAGTCATCGTCTTTTCAAACACCGAAGCAATGGTATCGCACAGATAATCATTGATTGCATCTTCATTTTCCGAACGCATATTCATGTTAACAACCATCACACCGTCCTCCGTCAGATGGTTTTTCACCTCAGTAAAAAACTCAACCGAAGACATCTGGAACGGAATCGTGATATCCTGATATGCATCGACCATAATAACATCATATTCTCCAGCCGTTGCGAGAAAACTTCTTCCGTCGGCCACATGCACCTTGGTCTGTTCTGAGAGGTTAAAATACTCATAAGCCAGGTCGGCTATCTTCTCATCGATTTCCACACCTTCCACCGTAATCCCCGGAAAATACGCAAAACACTGATTGGCGAACGTCCCTGTTCCCAAACCCAGAATCAGCACGTCCTGATTCTTTGGCTCTTCCTTTGCCATCAGCGGAGCAGCAAGTGCATAATCATAATACATTCCGGTCAGTCCGCCTGACTTCATATAAATTGATTGTACTCCCATCATAACATTAGTAGAAAGAATGACCGAATCTTCATCTTCCTGCACCTGCAGATAGTTATAAATCGACTCCCCTTCATGTACCAGGTTGCTTGTCCAAAACGCAAAACTGTTCTTGTCCGGAAGAAACATCATAATCACTATAATTCCGGCTATGATAGCATTACTCGTTACTTTTCGGATCTTATTCTTCTTCCCTGTTTTCTCAAAAATAAAATACAACAGACTGAGTACGGCAAGAACAAACGCAAAAATCAAAAAGGTCATAGCTGTTCCGACGGTCGGTATCGTAACAAAGGTCGGAAGAAATGTACCAATGATACTTCCGATGGTACCGAGTGCTTCCAGCTCTCCTACTGTTTTTCCGTTATCATCCAAACTATTGGTCGCATACTTCATCAGGGACGGTGTTACAGTTCCCAGCATCATAAGCGGATACACAAACAACACGATGCAAGCTGCAAAAGAAGCCCAAATCAGGAAATTTGACTTCACAACCAGTGCAAGTCCGACTGCGATTCCTGCAATCAGATATTTCCCAAGAAAGGGAATCATAGCAGTCCAGACAGCGACACAGAGGAGTCTGCGGTACATCACTGCCGGGTTCGGATTCTTGTCCGCTGCCCTGCCACCATAGACATTACCGATTGCCATGGCAATCATAATGGTTCCGATAATCACGGTCCAAACAATCTGCGATGAACTGAAATACGGTGCAAGAAGTCTGCTCGCTCCAAGCTCAATCGCCATAACAGACATTCCCGAAAAGAAAGCGCTTGCATACAGAAAAAACTTATTTTTTATCATATATCGATTTCCTTTCTAATTACTTGGTTGGTTTTGAAGTTGCACTCCCATAATATTGTGCTGCTTCGCTATACTTGGCATAAAGCTGTCCCTGATTGTTCAATCCCTTTACCCCATTGGTCATCTTAGCTACAAAGCTTTCAAGTTTTTGCATATACTCTTCTTCGGTTACGCTACCCTCTACCACATAAGTCAGACCTTTCTCCCAGCTGGCGGTCAACTCCGCATTCAGGAGAGAACGGATCGAAGAATCCACTACATCGTAAATCATCTCTCCAAGCAGGGTTGGCGTAATAATCTGCGTCTTTTTGTTCAGATTCAGATAAGCAATTTTCACCAGCTTATTCAGAATCTCAGCTCTGGTTGCAGAGGTGCCGATACCGCTTCCCTTAATCTGCGCACGCAGTTCTTCATCTTCGATTAGTTGTCCTGCATTTTCCATTGCAAGAATCAGAGAACCGGAGTTATAACGCTTGGGCGGTGAAGTCTCCCCTTCTTTTATCGTAAACGCCTTAACATCCAATAGCATTCCTTTTTTCAGGGACTTTGCCGCATCAATGAATTCCAAACCAAGACTCTGTTCACCGTTCTCACTGTCAGCACCTTCCTGTGAGCCTCCGGCCTCGTTTACATTCACGTCTCCGGCTGGGGTTTCCTCATTTGCCTGCCGTTGCGGCTGTATCACTTTCAGATAACCTTCTTCCTGCAATGCCTTAAAGTTTGCGAAAAACTTTTCCTCTTTTATCTCTACCGTGAGACTGAGTTTGAGATACACTGCCGGCGAAAAAAAGATACTTAGGAATCTTCGCACAATCAAATCATACACGCCGGCCGCCAATCTACTCAGTGACGTTCTTGCTGAAAGCCCCTGACCGGTCGGTATAATTGCATAGTGGTCGGTAATCTGCTTATCATTTACATATTGTGTTTTTTCAAGCCCTTTATATGTGCCTGTCTGCTGTATCTCTTCAATCAGCGGGCGATATTCCGGAAGTTTACTCAATCCCCCGAGATTCTTTGTAATCTCTTTTGCTACTGCGGTGGACAACACACGGGCATCGGTTCTCGGATAGGTTACCAATTTTTTCTCATACAATTCCTGTGTGATTTTCAACGTTTCATCCGGACTGATCTTAAACCGCTTTGAGCACTCATTCTGCAATTCAGCAAGATTGAATAAAAGCGGAGGTTTTTTCTTTTCCTTCTTGTTCTCAACCGATAAAATCCTGGCTTTCTCTGCAACATTCTCTGTTCCGGCGAGCACAGCTTTATGACTTGTCTTATTATTCTCCGTCACAGTATCATATTCCGGTTCATACATCAAAAGACTGCCAATCATCTTCTTGGCATCCGCAATCTCCAAAAAACCGTTTTCTTTGTACAGTTTAGGCGACAGATAATACGCAGACCCTTCCACCGCACGAAATTCTCCGTCAAAACCAATCCGGTTCTCCGGTTGAAAAAATCCGGCAGTCACACGGTAAAACGGAGTCTTCACGAATGCACGAATTTCCCGTTCTCTCCGCACCAGCATGCCAAGAACGCAAGTCATAACCCTGCCAACCGAAATCGCGACATTCTTGTCCTGTTTTAAGAAATTACGCACCGAGTCACCGTATTTGAGTGTAAGAACCCTCGAAAAATTGATTCCCATCAGATAATCTTCTTTGGCACGAAGATATGCAGAAGAAGAGAGATTATCATACGCGCTCCAGTCTTTTGCTTCACGGATGCCTCGCAGAATCTCATCTTCGGTCTGTGAATCAATCCATACGCGTTTTCTCACCTTCTCCTTAGGCACTTCTGCCATCTCATCTACCAGACGGTAGATATACTCTCCCTCACGCCCCGAGTCGGTACAGATATAGATACACTCAACATCATTGCGGTTCAACAGACCCTTCACAATCTGAAATTGTTTTGCCACTTCCGGAATAATCTCATACCGAAACGTCGGAGGCAAAAATGGGATGGTCGTAAGACTCCAACGCTTCAGCGCAGGATCATAGACCTCCGGATAACTCATGGTTACCAGATGTCCGACACACCAGGTTACAATGGCGCTTTGTGACTCCATATAACCGTCCCGTCTCTTAAAATCTTCTTTCAGTGCCTTTGCAAATTCCTGCGCAACACTTGGTTTTTCTGCAATATATAAATGATACATGGAAGAACCCCTATTTCTTTCTGCAATACTCTTCCTTTATACCAAATATCGCTTGCCATTACCAGTGTTTTTTCATCACACATCGCAAAACCCTGGCCTCCAATGCACCAATTCCGCTCGTCTCCATATACTGAAAGCAAAGCAGAAAACGGAGCATCCCATGCCTTCTGTTATCCATACACAGATTCCGGACACTCCCGGTGCAGACTCCTACGGCGAATTGCGTTTCTCTGTTACGGATGGCGTTAACAACCGGCCTATCAACAATGCCACTATCCGAATCAGTAACATTGACACGCCGGAAGCATCTTTATACTCGCTTACTACAAATCCGGAAGGTCTCAGTGACACTGTTACCCTGGAAGCACCACCACTAGAGTTCAGTCTGACTCCCGGCAGTATACAGCCGTACAGTGAATACATCTTTTCGATACAAGCCGAGGGTTATGAGCCAATTGTAATCAATGGAGCCGAAATCCTCCCGACAGTAACCGCACTGCAGGCAGTACAGATGATTCCTGCAGATACGGCACTTCCGGACTCTTCCGAACTCTTTGTTATCCCTCCGCATACCTTATACGGAGATTACCCACCGCCCATTCTGGAATCCGAAACCAAACCGATCGACGAATCCGGTGAGATAGTTTTAGCATCCGTTGTCATTCCGGAATTCATTGTTGTTCACGACGGTCCACCGAATTCCGACGCAGAGAACTATTATGTGCCTTACCGTGACTATATCAAAAATGTCGCTTCCAGCGAAATCTACGCGACCTGGCCGGAATCTACGATTTATGCCAACATCCTTGCAATACAATCCTTCACCCTGAACCGCATCTATACCGAATGGTATCCGTCCAAGGGCTATGACTTTACGATTACCAGTTCCACCGCTTATGACCACAAATGGATTCCGGGGCGCAACATCTTTGATACAATCAATTTTGCTGTGGATCAGATATTTACTAACTACCTGTCAAGACCCGGTATTCGCCAGCCTATATTAACGCAATACTGTGACGGAAGACGCACCAGTTGTCCGGATGTCATGTCACAATGGGGCTCCAAAGACCTTGGAGAACAAGGGTATTCTGCAATCGAAATTCTCCGCTATTACTATGGTGACAATCTATATATCAATACCAGCAGTATCGTATCCGGTGTTCCTTATTCCTGGCCCGGTTATACACTCAGCCAAGGTTCTTCCGGTGCCCCGGTTCGTACAATACAAGAACAACTAAATGCAGTATCGAATGCTTATCCGCTGATTCCGAAGCTTGCAGTTGACGGCATTTTTGGACCGCTTACTGCAGAATCGGTCCGTGTCTTCCAACGCATCTTTGACCTGCCGCAGACCGGAACCGTTGACTTCGCAACCTGGTATAAAATCTCTCAAATCTATGTTGCGGTTACAAGAATTGCCGAATACAGTTAAATCATTCACCAATGAAACTGACAGGGGGTTCGATGATCCAATGTATCAAAGCTGTATCCCCTTTGAATCAGTTCGTCGATGATTTCCGGTAAAACCTCAACCGTCAGACTGTTACAGGGTCCGTCGTGCATCAGGACCACCGGCTGTACAATCTGATCGAGGTTATGAAATATATTATTTTTGATAGAAGATGCCGTCGGATTCCCTACGGCGTCTTCTGCTGTTACATTCCAGTCAAAATATGTAAATCCTCTGCGTTCCAGTTCCGGAATTGCTTCTTTGATGCAGTTTTTTCCGGTCGAATTATAACTTCCGCCCGGAAACCGATAGATTTGTGGTGTAATACCGGTTGTTTCCCGTATCATCCGGTAGACTTTGTCATAGTCTTTCAGCAAAGCCTCTACTGACGCATATATTTTCTTATAATCATGCGTGTCTGAATGCATCCCGATTACATGACCGTTCTCTGCAGCGCGTTGCAATGCTTCTGCTCCGCTTTCTGTCAGGTCTTTGGACACAACAAAAAAACTCGCTTTAATCTGATACCGGTCCAATATATCAAGTATTTTTCCGGTTTGTCTGCTCGGTCCGTCATCAAAGGTAAGAAAAACTGTTTTCTCGTTCGAATTGATGTTTTTCTCCTGCTCATCTGTCTTCCCCGCCTTCCCTTGCATCTCGGGGCAGATTGCTTCGTATCCGCTGGCTGTTGTACTGACCGGAATCATCTCAGTTCTCCCCTGTTCCGCACGGACGATCCGGTTCTCGATTCCGGAAAGCAGTTTCAATTCATCTTTTGAATTCCAGACCACATCAGACTGACTGAGTAGCAATACATCTTCCTCGCGTCCTGTATGATATACCAGCAAAGCAACTACTACCAGTGACACTACCAAAGCATACTGAATTCTTCTTTTCCTGTGCATTTGCTACCTCCGGTTGCCGCAACCTCTGTTCTCTCTCCTCTCATCATCATATGATTCCCTCCTGTATAACATTCACTCCAGACTCAACTTCATACAAAACGGCAGACATTCACAGTTCCTATTCTTGTAAATATATGTTAAATTATTTAGCGCTATAAAGCGTTAAATTTTTCTCTTGATTCTCACAAATTATGTGATACAATAATTTTAATCTATTGGTCATTATTACAATAGAACCTATTTAATTTTCCTTGTGAAAGGAATTCTAAGATGGACCTATTATTAAAAACAGCACAATTATCAGGAACCGTACCGGTTCCTGCTTCTAAGTCGGTTGCACACCGCGCATATATCTGTGCGGCACTTGCTGCAGACAATACAGACATTGTCTGTAATTCCGATTCCGTTGACATCCTCGCTACACGGGCTTGCCTTTCCCGTCTGCTGGCTGCAGGACAACCTGAGGATACCGACGATATTATTCTGGACTGTAAAGAAAGCGGCTCTACACTCCGTTTCCTGCTTCCGCTTGCCTGTGTATTTTCTCACAGACTGCGCCGACCGATTCAATTCACCGGTGCCGACTACCTGGCCAAGCGCCCACTCTCTCCTTTGGTGGAAGAGTTGCGGGCACACGGTGCTAACATATCGGCTCCCGGTACCTTTCCGCTTATTGTATCCGGCGAACTCACTTCCGGCGTCTATACACTTCCGGGCAATATCAGCTCCCAGTACATAAGCGGTCTTCTTATGGCGCTCCCTCTGTTATCCGGCAATAGTGAGATTCATATCACCGGCACCCGCGAATCCGTCTCCTACATCGGGTTAACACTTGCGATGCAGCATGAATTCCATATTTCGATTCAAGATACTTCTTACGGTTATTTTATTCCGGGCGGACAGACGTACTGCTCTCCCGGAACACTTACCATAGAAGCTGATTGGTCTTCTGCCGCCTTCTGGCTGGCAGCCGGTGCAATCGGGCCCACCGCACCGGTACTCACCGGGCTTTCTCCGGATTCCGCTCAGGGTGACCGTGCGATACTGCGCATTCTGGAGGACTTCGGCGCCGTTATCCGATCCGATGAGAATGGAATTACCATTCAAAAACCTACGGTACTTCACGGAACTACAGTGGATGCATCCGATGTTCCCGACCTTGTTCCGGTTCTTGCAGTAGTTGCAGCACATGCAGAAGGCAGAACCGAGTTTATCCATGCCGGCCGTCTGCGGATCAAAGAATCAGATCGTATTGTATCCACGGAAGAGCTTTTACAGCGTCTTGGCGTAAAGACTTCCTCTACCGAAGACAGCCTGATTGTCTACGGCACCGCTTCCGTTTCTGACCGCTCCGTTACGTCAGTACCGGTAACGGTCCGTTCCTTTAACGATCATCGGATTGCGATGTCCGCGGCAATTGCCGCCACCGTTTCGCCTGTCCCCGTGCAACTCATTCAGGCGGAAGCAGTCAGTAAGTCTTATCCGACATTTTACGAACATTATAAAAGCTTAGGTGGACAGGCTGAGCCCTGTACACCGGAACGGAGTTAAGTATGGGTTCTTATTTTGGTAAAAATATCCGCATATCCGTCTTCGGACAGTCTCATTCGGAGGGAATCGGCATTGTAATCGACGGGTTTCCTGCCGGTTTTTCCATCGACCGCGATGCACTGAACCGTTTTATGGAACGTCGTGCCCCGGGACGCAACGAATATTCCACCAAGAGAAAAGAAGCTGACCATGCTGAATTTCTCTCCGGTGTTATCAATGATGTCACCTGCGGTGCCCCGATTTGCGCTGTAATTTCCAATACTGACACACGTTCTAAGGATTATAATAATATCCTTGACATCCCACGCCCGGCGCATGCAGACTATACGGCACAATGTAAATTCAACGGTTTTCAGGATGTCCGTGGCGGCGGCCACTTTTCCGGTCGTCTGACCGCTCCGCTTTGTATTGCCGGCGCAATCTGCATGCAGTATCTGGCTGCAAAAGGAATTCACATCGGAGCGCACATTTCCTCGATTGCAGGAATCAATGATACCCCGTTCCATCCGCTCGGGGAACCGCTCACAATCCTGGACCGTGTTAAGGCAGCGGATTTTCCGGTACTTGATCCGCTTGCCGGAGATGCCATGCGTGCAGCAATCAGCGCTGCTGCTGCAGATGCAGATTCTGTTGGCGGAACCATCGAATGCATCGTAACCGGATTACCGGCCGGTATTGGCGACCCGATGTTCAACGGTCTTGAGAACCTGATTGCTTCTGCCATCTTTGCAGTTCCTGCAATCAAAGGCATCGAATTCGGTAACGGCTTTTCTTCTGCACAACTTCGCGGTTCTGAAAACAATGACCCGTACTATTATGCAGAAGACGGCAGCGTACAAACCGCAACCAACAACCACGGCGGAATCCTCGGTGGTATTTCTTCGGGTATGCCACTCTTATTCCGCGTTGCAGTCAAACCGACACCTTCCATCGGAAAAGAGCAACAAAGTATCAGCCTTTCCGGACACGAAGGAGCTCCTCTGGTGGTTCACGGTCGTCACGACCCTTGCATTGTTCCGCGTGCAGTTCCCTGCATCGAAGCAGTCACCGCTATTGTACTTGCCGATTTACTCATGTAAATCCTTACTCTATTTGAAATTTTGCACTGCAAATCGAGGTAGTTATGAAGAAACAACTTTTTGGTCTGTTGGGTGAAAAACTTTCTCACAGCAGATCTCCACAGATTCATGCCCTGCTATCAGAATACGAATACCGGCTTTTCCCCACACCGCGTGAAGAACTGGATGCATTCTTACGTTCGGATGTCTTTGCGGGTCTCAATGTTACTATTCCTTATAAAGAAACAGTACTTCCCTACTGTGACCGGCTCAGTGAAGTCGCAAAACGGATGGGTTGTGTCAATACCATTACACGTGACTCGGATGGTTCCCTCATCGGTGACAATACGGACTATTTTGGTTTTTGCTATATGCTTTCTCACTACTTCCCGAATCTTTCGGGCAAAAAAGCCCTGGTTCTCGGAAGCGGAGGTGCTTCCAAGACAGTACGTATCGCCCTTGCGGATGCAGGTTGTCGCGAAGTTGTCATTATTTCCCGAAGCGGCGAGAATAACTACAGCAATCTTTCCCGTCATGCAGATGCAGAGTTTATCGTCAACACCACGCCGGTCGGCATGTACCCGAACAACGGCGAAGCACCGCTTTCCCTGAGACATTTTCCGCAACTGATCGGTGTTGCTGATTTAATATATAATCCGTTGCAGACAGCGCTTCTTCTGGAAGCCCGTACTCTCGGTATTCCCTGTGCCAACGGCCTTATGATGCTGGTTGCTCAGGCAGCACTGTCCTCTTCTCTTTTTACCGGCAAACCGGTAGACGAAGAAAAAATCAACGCCATCACAGCTCAGCTCAATTTTGATGAGACCAATCTCATTCTGATTGGTATGCCCGGTTGCGGCAAAAGCACCCTTGGCAGGTTGCTTGCTCAAAAATACGGCCGTGATTTTCTCGATACCGATGAGATGATTCTTACTACAACCGGCAGATCCCCGGCGCAGATTATCACCGAAGATGGTGAAGCTGCCTTTCGCACGATTGAATCACAAATAATTACAATGGCCGGTGCAGCAACCGGCAAAATCATTGCCACCGGTGGCGGAATTGTAACCCGTGAAGAGAATTATGCTCCTCTCGCCCAAAACGGTATTTTGTTATTTATCAACCGCGATCCCGCTTTGCTTTCTACGGTAGGGCGTCCATTATCCGCAAATGCCGGGGCTGTCATGCGTCTATATGAGCAACGCCTGCCTCTTTATCGCAGTTTTTCTGATTTTGAAATTCCGGCACTTGATACGATAGACACAACATTTGAGTTACTTTGTGATACCATTAAAAATTCACTTTGACTTTATATCGTTAACGTGTTAAAATTTTGTAGTATTGAATTACTTACGACTACCAAACTGGAGGTAACGAATGAGCAAAAAGATCAATTCCGCTTCTGTTGATTTTATATTTGATGCAATCCTCAGCTTACAAAACCGTGAAGAGTGTTATGCTTTCTTCGAAGATATCTGTACTGTAAACGAACTCTTATCACTTTCACAGCGTTTTGAAGTAGCTGCTATGTTGCGTCAGAAAAAGACATATCTTGAGATTGCAGAAAAGACCGGTGCTTCAACCGCTACAATCAGCCGTGTTAACCGTTCGTTGATTTACGGCGAAGGAGGATATGATATCGTATTTTCCCGTATCCCGGAATTACCGGAAGAACAATAATCACAGAATAAAACAGGAGCTTTCGGTCAGAAGCTCCTGTTTTTATCTTTACATTCTACGTAAGTATACTTTATTTTTTCTCTGTCTCTTGTTTTTCCTTCTTCTTTACATCCTTCGTATTCGTCTTGAAAAAAGCATGCTCGTCAATCAACTTCTCGATTACCTGTTTTTTCATATATACGTCAAAACAAAGCATGCAGACAAACGAAAAGATTTTTAAAAACTCTTCCTCTTCTTCTGTCTTTTCCACATCCGGAAAACTCTCTTTGGATAACTTCAACTTCTCTACAAGATCCTTGGTAATCTCATAGGACTGTTCCTTCTCAATCCGGAAAACCTCCTCATATACCTGTTCCAGAGAAATCTTCGAATCCGGCCCGAAAAACATATCTGTGAGTGGATTCAAAATACTCTGGATATCACTGATTGAAAGAATACTCTTCATATGATAGATAAAAATCAGAAGATAAATATGATCCTTCGTGTATTTTTTCTTTTCCGGTGAAGGCAACAGATTATTTTTGGTGTAATTGTTGATCATGGTTTTGGTCAGCAACTTATCATCATCATAGCGTTTGGATGATTGCAGATGCTTATCCATAAACGTAGTAACCTGATCCATATACAAATCAATATTCGGAACCTCATTCGGCATAATATAATCAATGGTACGAAGCGATTTTAATATGTCCCTTATGTAATTATCTCTTACTTTTTCCATGATCCAATCAACTCCTGTCGCAGTTAATTTTCCTGCATAATCATATCGCGCACCAAGTCATACGATATATAAATTTTATTATATAGTATTGCATACTACGTGTCAAGGATTGCCGTTCATAACAGATTTTCAGAATTAATCTATTGTTCGATTGTCGCACGTGCCGCTTTATGTTACACTGTATTTTAATAGTATTATTCTAACGAAAGCGAGAACGGAATGTTATGAGCATATACGACAGCTTGAATCCGGAACAGCAGCGAGCTGTTTTTCACAATAAAGGACCACTTCTTATCCTTGCCGGAGCTGGTTCGGGCAAAACCAGAGTACTCACGCACAGAATTGCATATCTGATTGAAGAATGTGATGTGAATCCCTATCACATTCTGGCGATTACCTTCACCAACAAAGCTGCCAAAGAGATGCGGGAACGTGTTGATCATCTCATCGGTTTTGGTTCGGAAGATGTGCTTGTCAGTACCTTCCACTCCATGTGTGTCCGTTTTTTGCGAAGAGATATCGAAGCACTCGGCTATGACCGCAGTTTTACCATA
>JAZNXH010000044.1:0-8135 GCA_045593785.1 Lachnospiraceae bacterium | reverse complement strand
GCGGGTTGCAAAACGATAAAAGCACTTTCCGATGAAGAAATACATAGCAGTGGCTGCAAGGGCAGTGGAAAGGCCAGGTGATTCATATGGAGATAAAATCATCTCTGATGATTAATTCCAAGTATAAAGACCGGTTATTTTGTCTGATATTTGGAGATGAAACAAAGAAACAGAATATCATTTCGTTGTATAATGCGTTGAACGGAACGGATTATTCGGATGACGAGGATGTTAAGATTACAACCATTGATGACGCGTTGTATATTAACATGAAAAATGATGTATCATTTATCATTGACAGCTACATGTCGATGTTTGAACAGCAGAGTACCAAGAACCCGAATATGCCGTTAAGAGGATTGATGTATTTTGGGAATTTGTATGATTCCTATATCGAAAGCAACGGACTGAATATTTATGGTAAAAAGTTAATCAAGATACCGACACCACAGTATTATGTGCTGTATAATGGGACGGATGAGGAAGAAGCGGTAAAGGAATTACGGTTGTCCGATGCATTTGCCAAGCCTTCCCCTGCGGGAATGTTTGAATGGACCGCCACTTTAATTAATCTGAACAAAGGGAAAAATGAGGAGTTACTAAAGAATTGTAAGCCACTGGAAGACTATATGTTCCTAATTAATGCGATTAGGATGAATGAAACAGAAGGCTTGTCAATAGAAGCAGTTGATAAAGCAGTGCGGTTTTGTATAGAGAACGATGTGTTGAAGGAGTATTTGATAACTCATAGAGCGGAGGTGCTTAGCGTGTGTTTGAAAGAATTTAATGAAAAGGTATTCGTTGAAGCGATTCGTGAAGAAGGTCGTGAAGAAGGTCGTGAAGAAGGTCTTGTAGAAGGTCGTGAAGAAGGTCTCAAACAGGGATTGAAGATTCTGGTGGATGTATTGCAAGAATTTCTGCCTGATGAGGAATCCATATATAAAAAGATAATTGAAAACGAGAACTATAAGGATGTTTTACGCGAGGATGTCGCGAAGTATATGAAGTAATAATCGTAGAAAGCAGAGGTTAACGTGATGCGGCGAATTAGCTACTCGGTGCAGTTCTAAGACTGGCAGCAGATTGTACCGAGGTTAAGTAGAATATATGTTGTCAGGAACTGCACCTTTTACGAAATAAGAAAAAAGTTTATTTTGAAAAGGAGCAAGTTTATGAATGCAGAACAGTTAATAAAGGTTTGGAAACACGAAGAAGAACAGGCACATATTCACGGATGGGATTTTTCTCACATCGAAGGAAGATACGAGGAAGAAACGGATTTGTCGTGGGATTTCAAGGCAATCATTCAGTCGTATCTGCACAAGGACAGTAAGCTGTTGGACATTGATACGGGTGGCGGAGAATTCTTGTTGTCTCTGGGACATCCGTATGAGAATACGGCCGCTACGGAAGGGTATCCGCCGAATGTAGAGCTGTGCCGTCAGGAGCTATTACCGTTGGGAATTGATTTTAAGGAAATGTCAGACTGTACGAAGATGCCGTATGCGGATGAGAGCTTTGATATTATCATCAACCGCCACGGAGATTATTGTCTGACGGAGCTTTGGCGCACCTTAAAAGCCGGAGGTCTTTTTATCACCCAGCAGGTAGGCGAGGAAAACGACAGAGAACTTGTGGAACTTTTACTACCTGGGATACCAAAAGCATTCAATGGATGGAATCTGGCGGAACAGAAGCGTTGCATCGAAGAAGTGGGATTTGAGATTCTTCAGGCGGATGAGTGTTTCCGACCGATAAAGTTTATGGACATCGGCGCACTGGTATGGTTTGCACGTATTATCGAGTGGGAGTTTACGAATTTCTCAGTAGATTCCTGTTTTAAGCAGTTGTTTAAGGCGCAGGAAATACTAGATCAACAGGGGGCTGTGGCAGGTACAACGCATCGTTTTCTGATGGTTGCGAAGAAGCCGGAAGTAAATTAGTTGATACAAAACGAATGAGTCTAAGGAAAGAACAGAGGGGGAGTCCCCTCTGTTTTCTTGTTGAAAGAAAAAAAACATGGAAATACTTACAAAAATGTGGTAAAATTAATATGTAAGTACTTACATGCATAAAAGAAGAAAGGAGCACGTATGCCACAGAATACTTTTTATGGAATCGATACCCCTGTTTGTTGTTCGCGTAAGACGCATACAACAGCAGAGCAAAAGCCCTATGCTGCAAACTGCCATTATCATGATGCGTACGAGTTGTTCCTTTTTCTGAATGGAAAGGCTTCCATGTATTATGAGGACGAATATCACCCGTTAAATCCCGGTGATCTATATATTATTCCTCCGGACATACCCCATGCGGCGGCATGTTACGACTCGAAAGTATATGACAGATTGGTTATTAATGTGCGGACGGAATTGGTAAAACAGCTTTCTACGGGTCAGACGGATTTATTTGACAATTTACAGGGAAACCGTGAGGCGCAGATTAAAGTTGTAAATCTGAATGCAAAAGCTCAAAAACGTCTGATACAGATGGTAGAAGAGATGCCATCGCATGAGAGCAAAGAGCACAAATTTGGGTCAGATATAGAACTAAATGCTAAAACTGCCATTCTATTAGTAGAATTAAATCGGTTTATATCAGAATATAATAACCAGACCGGAAAAAAGGTGCGACCAAAGATAATTGATGGTATTAAAGATTATATCACGGAACATTTGACGGAACCAATTTCCCTGGAGATGTTGTCAAATGAGTTCTTTATCAGTAGCAAATACATATCCAGTGTGTTCCGAAAAAACATGGGAATGACATTACGTGAATATATTATTACCAAGCGGGTGGAAAATGCAAAGAAACTGCTCTCGGAAGGGAAAAATGTTTCAGAGGCTTGTGAACTCTCGGGATTTGGGGACTATTCAAATTTTATTCGCACCTTTACATTGATTGCGGGGATTTCTCCCGGAAAGTATGCAAGACAACAAGTGAACAAGTGATGAGTTACGATTGCACCAAGCATAGATTATTGCGCATTGCGTAAAAGCACGAAAAATAAGGATAAAAAAATCGTGAAAAACGGAATGACGCAATAATTTTATGACTTGGTGCAATGTTTTTTGTAATTGTAAGCGTTTACAATTATGGATAATAAATTACTAATTTAGCAGGATAAATTGGTGAAATTAAACAACAACCATCAAATATGTTTTTTCTACGGAAACATTTGACCGTTCCGGGGAGAGTTTGAAGGTGCTGAAAGGAATGCGGGAGATTATGAAAAGAAAGTCTGCGAACAATTTTCCGAAGAATAAAATGCGATTTAGTGTATACATGAGAAAATATTGGCAATTGTATGCACTGCTTGCATTGCCGTTGTTGTATTTGTTGATATTCAAGTATTTTCCGATGGTATATATCCAGATCGCCTTCAAAAAGTACAGTTTGGTAAAACCGCTTTGGGAACTTGATTGGGCGAAAAATCATGGTTTTGAATATTTTATCAAGGCGTTTAAGAATCGTGACTTTATCCGTGCTCTGCGGAATACGATTTCCCTGAATCTTCTGGATTTGGTTCTTGGTTTCCCTGTACCGATTATGTTCGCGCTGATTCTGAATGAATTGCGATTTAAGCGTTTTAAGAAGGTTGTACAGACGGTTACTTATATGCCGCACTTCCTGTCGTGGGTTATTATCTACGGATTGGCACTGCAGTTGTTTGCACCGACCAATGGCTTGGTAAATATGGTTCTGAACAGTATCGGTATCGAGTCTGTACCGTTTTTGAATGACCCGAAGCATTGGGTTGGTACATATATCGGTCTTGGTATCTGGCAGAGTTTTGGATGGAACTCCATCGTATATCTTGCGGCGATTGCCGGTATCAATCCGGAACTGTATGAAGCTGCTGCTGTAGATGGCGCGGGACGTTTCCGTAAGATATGGCATATTACACTTCCGGGTATTAAGTCCACAATCGTGGTATTGCTTATCATGAACCTCGGCAATATTCTTGGAAGCGGTTTTGACAGACCGTTCGCAATGCAGAACAAGTTGGTTATGGACGTAGCAAACGTATTGTCCACGTTCGTATACAAATACGGTATCAAGGGTCTGCAGTTTTCCCTTACGACTGCGGTTGGCTTCTTCCAGTCGATTGTTTGTGTATTCTTCCTGTTAATGGCAAACTGGCTTTCCAGAAAGATGGGCGAACGCGGTATCTGGTAAGCAGTGTTTGGGGAATTTGAGGAAAGGCATGGTTGGTTAAATGATTAAGTCAAATAAAACAAAACTTCAGGATTGGATTTTTGTTCTGATTTGTGTGTTACTCGGTGTAATTTGTCTTGTGCCGATGTTAAACCTCTTGGCAAGATCCTTGAGCGCAACGGATGCATTGGTAAAGAGAGAAGTATATCTGTGGCCGAAGGGATTCAATTTTGACGCATATGCGATGGTTCTGGGTGATGTTAAGTATATCCGCTCTTTTATATGGACGGCAATCCTTACTGTAATTTGTACATTGGTGTCTCTTACGATGACAACATTATGTGCATACCCGTTGATTTTCCCGAATCTGAGAGGACGTGGCATCATCAATATCTTTATTACAATTACAATGTTCTTTAATGCAGGTACGATTCCGAACTACCTGTTGATGCAAAAACTTAACCTGCTGGATTCGCCGCTGGTTCTGATTATTCCGAGTTGTCTGAGCGTGTATAACATGATTATTATGCGGAGCTTTTTCTACGGAATCCCGGACAGTTATCGTGAAGCGGCAGAGATTGACGGTGCAAGTTATATAAAAATACTTTGGAAAGTATATCTTCCTTTATCAAAACCGGTGTTGGCAACGCTTGCGCTGTTCTATGCAGTAGGGCGTTGGAATGGTTATTCGGATGCACTTATGTATGTGAATGACTCGAAGCTCTTCCCGTTGCAACTGTTACTTTACAATGTGTTGAACAGCATCAATAGTGTTGAGGTTCAGACTTTGGAGGGCTTCTCCTCACCCGGTTTGTCCGAATCGTTGAAGGCGGCAATCGTTATGTTCTCAACGATTCCAATCCTTATGATTTACCCGTGGTTACAGAAGTATTTTATTCATGGTGTAACCTTGGGCGGCGTGAAGGAATGAGCAGTTGGTCGAAGGCAACTGTTAATTCAATAAATTTTTATTCTATATTATTTATGGAGGTAGTAAAGTGAAAAAGAGAATTTTATCCATTCTGCTTATGCTCTGCATGGTTGTTTCTCTTGCAGCGTGTGGTGCAGATGATAGCACCGGCAATAGTGGAAGCACATCCGTTTCGGATGGAAACAAAGACACCGTCAACGAAGTTGTAAATACCGAAGACGAAGTTAAGATTACGGAAGAAGATGTAAACAAAGCTGAGTCTGAGGCTGAAACTAGCGGTTTTGTAAATGGTAAGTTTACTGATACCAGAAAGATTACCGTTGAAGTTTATGACCGTGGTAATGATGGCGGTACTGACCCGACAAACAATATGTATACCGATTACATCAAGAAGGGTATGCTTGAAACCTATAACGTAGAAGTTGAATTCGTAGCAGTTTCTCGTTGGGAAGAAGTTTCTCAGATTAACAACCTTCTTGCAGCAAATAACGCACCGGATATCTGCCTTACTTATGACTATCCGACCATTCAGACCTATGCTGGTATGGACGGCGTTACCGAGTTAGGCGCTCTTCTTGCTCAGTACAAGGGTATCTTACCGAATCTGTTCAACTGGCTTGGTAACACCAATATTTACTGGGATCAGGATCCGAACACCGGTGAACTTTGGGCAATCGAAGGTAAGAGAGCTGACGTTAAGCGTATCAACACTTTCGTTCGTGAAGACTGGTTAAAGGCTCTTGGTATGGAAGCTCCGACCACCACTGCTGAATTCGAGGCTATGCTTATTGCATTCAGAGACAATGCAGATAAGCTTCTTGGCGCAGATGCAGATAAGATGGTTCCGTTCTCCATCAGCTATGATGTAGGCTGGAGAGCATCCAACATCATCGAATCCTTCATGGATCCGGATATGACCGATAAGGAAAGATATATTAACGGTTTCGATAGCAGAATGTATACCCAGAATGGTGCAAAGGAAGCTACCAAGTTACTGAACAAGTGGTACAACGATGGCTTGATCTGGAAAGATTTTGCTCTGTATCCGAGCGGTGACAGCACCGAAGATGATATGATGAAGGCCGGTTATGTAGGCGCATTCATCCACAACTGGGATTATCCTTTCAGAAATGGTGCAGACAGCATCCAGGCTAACTTGAAGAGAATGGTTGGCGAAGATGCAGCTTACATTGCAGTTAGCTGCTTCGAGAACAGCAATGGTGAGTATTGGAAGACTTCTTACAGCTCCGCAGGTGACAGAAAGATCTTCTTCCCGACCACCAATGATGAGCCGCTGGCATCCCTTCTGTACTTAGATTGGATTAGTACTCCGGAACACATCCAGTACCTCCAGATCGGTGATGAGGGCGTTACCCACACCAAGCTTGCAGGTGGTGGTGTTGCTATCCAGGCAGCACAGGCTCCGGCTATTCAGAACTCCGGTCAGAACATCGATTTAACGATTACCTGTAACGGACTTAACCTGGTTAGCGCTGATGAGACTGCTAAGTCTGCAGCTTACAACTATGCAGAAGTTGATCCGGCATATGTTCAGAAGGCAATTGAAGTTGCTATGGAAGGTGCAGAACTTCCGAAGAACGTTAACGTTGGTGCAATTGCTTCCGAAGAAGGTATCGGTACTGCTCTTGATGAGAAGAGAGATATCGCATTTGATACATCTGTAGTTGCATCCGTAGCAGACTTTGATAAGGTTTGGGACGATGCAATGGAAGATTACCTGAGCACCGGTGGTCAGGATATCATGGATGAGCGTGAAGAGAAGTGGAATGCAAACTTTGGCGATGCTACCATGCTCCCGTAATAAAAAACAAAAATGAAAATGGAATAAGAAGAGGGCTGCCGTTTATCGGCAGCCCTAAAATTTTAGTCGACAATCTCGATATTCGAGATATAATAAAATTATAACAACTCGATATTCGAGAATGGATGGAGGGTGTATGCAAGAGAAAATCTGGACCGGGTGTCTGCCGTGACAGACAGAATGGTGAATATCATAATAAACTGGAGGAAAGACATGCTATTTACAAACAAAGAAAAAGCAAATTTTGCAAAAGACCCTGCGGTAGTGAAATTCAACGGAACATATTATTTGTATTACTCCATCATGTTACCGGACAAACGTTTTGGCGTTGGGATTGCAAGTTCTACGGATATGGAGCAGTGGGAGAATATCGGAGAAGTTCCGTTGGAGGAGGAATATGAAAAGAACGGAATTGCAGCTCCGGGTGCAATCGTGTTGCAGGATGAAGTGCATCTGTTTTACCAGACTTATGGTAACGGAAGGGAAGACGCAATCTGTCATGCAGTGTCAAAGGATGGGGTACATTTTGTAAAGAATGCTTCGAATCCGGTCTTTTCTCCATCAAAGAGTTGGTGTGCCGGAAGAGCTATTGATGCGGATGTCTGTATTTTTAAGGAAAAACTGTATCTGTACTTTGCAACCAGAGACGAGGAGATGAAGATACAGAAGCTTGGGGGAGCTTGTGCAGATCTGAATTCGGGTTTTGGAAAAGATGCATGGACGGAGCTTGCCTCACATACAATTCTGGAGCCGGAGCTTCCTTGGGAAGGTGAATGTATCGAGGCACCGGCAACCCTGGTAAAGAATGGAAAAATCTATATGTTTTACGGTGGTTCATACAACTGTACACCGCAACAGATTGGCTGTGCTGTGTCCGAGGATGGTGTTGTCTTCAAAAGAGTTTCGGAGGAACCTCTCGTGAAGTGTGGAGCACCGGATGCGTGGAACAGTTCGGAATCCGGACATCCGTATGTGTTTGAGGATGAGGATGGAAGTGTGATTCTGTTTTATCAGGGAAGTGCAGATATGGGGAAAACATGGTACCTTTCAAGACTTGTGATTGCATTTGATGAACAGGGGCATCCTTATGCGGAAGGATAAGAGTAAGATATGAAGATTCGGATTAAAGGGGAAAGAAAAGCAAATAGGGAAGTAAGAAGAGAACAGAAAAAGCGACTGAAACCATACAAGGCAAAGGTAAAACGAGCGAAGGTACGTTGG
>JAZNXH010000043.1:0-16558 GCA_045593785.1 Lachnospiraceae bacterium | reverse complement strand
CGACTTGATATCGTAAATTATTCAGCATGCGTCTGAGTATCATCTGGGTATTCTTTTTGTCTGTGCTGGCAGTTATGCTGCTCCTTGGTTATGTAATCCGATTTTCGGCAAGAGAATCCCGGATGACGAAAGTGATTTCGGACATTCGCACGCACTCTAATATGTTTATCAACCAGCTCGGTGCTGTCGGTGGTCTGCAGAGTACCCTGACCGAGAAGATGGTGTATGAACTGGGACAGGCCGCTGTTATTTATGAAGGTCGTATTCTGGTGGTGGATAAGAGCCTGAATATTCTTATGGATACTTACGATATGGAAGTGGGTAAGACCCTGATATCGGAAGAAGTAATCCAGGCACTGCGCGGAACCGCAGATACATACCGCAATGATGACGCCTGCTATATCGAATTGACTATGCCGATTGTTGAGAATGAGACACAGAGTATAATCGGTGTTTTTTTAGTGCGCGCAACGACGCAAGGTATATTTGACCAACAGCATGATATTAGTCAGGTGATGGGAATTACAATTTCATTCTTAAGTGTTTTGATGCTGGTATTTGTTTTACTGTACTCCAGACGTTTGACGAAACCATTGCAGAAAATCAGTGGTGCGATTGCCCAGGTAACGGAAGGTGGTACAGATGCACATGTGACAATGAGCGGATATTATGAGATTGAACAGATTTCAGATGCGTTCAATGTTATGTTGCAGCAAATCAATAAGTTGGAAAAATCACGACAGGAATTTGTTTCGAATGTCTCACATGAGTTAAAAACGCCGATGACTTCCATGAAGGTGTTGGCAGATTCGCTCCTGATGCAGGAAAATGTTCCGGAGGAATTGTATCGGGAGTTCTTGACGGATATCAATGCAGAGATTGAGCGTGAGAACAAGATCATCAGTGATTTATTGTCTTTGGTAAAACTTGACCGCACGGATGGCGAGATGCACATTGCACAGGTCAGTATCAATGAATTGCTGGATATTATCCTGCGACGTCTGACACCGATTGCAAAGCAACGGGGAATTGAGTTGATCTATGAGAGCTTCCGCAATGTAATTGCAGAAGTGGACGAAGTGAAGTTGTCACTTGCAATTTCCAATCTGATTGAAAATGCAATCAAATATAACGTTGAGGGTGGTTGGGTAAAATTATCCCTGAACGCAGATCATAAGTATTTTTATCTGAGAGTGGCGGATTCCGGCATCGGGATTCCGCAGGAAGAGCAAGAGCACGTTTTCGACCGTTTCTATCGTGTCGATAAGACAAGGTCGCGTGAGACCGGCGGTTCCGGTCTGGGACTTGCGATTGTGAAGAACATTATACTGATGCACAAAGGAACGATTAAACTGTTCAGCAGGGAAGAGGAAGGTTCGATGTTTACCGTAAGAATCCCGCTGAGTTTTATTGTCGGTCAGACATTTACGGAATAGTGTGAGAAAAATATGAGAAGATATTGCATCTGTTTATTCAGTTTCATATTGTTGTTTCTGACGGCTTGCAACCAACAGGAGATTGAACTGGCGGCCAGCCATCAGGTTTATTATGTCAATAATGCAGATACCAAGTTGGTAAGCGTAGGATATGAAGCGCAGAGTGAGACTGCGGAAGGATTGTTAGATGAGCTTACGAAGCAACTTTCCATGCCTGCGGAGAATCCGACTTATCGGGCTCCGTTGAATGAAGCAGTACAGTTGGTGGAATATCGGTTGGAGAATGAGCAACTTACCCTTTATTTTAGCGAGGGTTACAGTACGTTGACCGGAGTTGCCGAGATTCTTACCAGAGCTGCGATTGTAAAAACGTTATGCCAAATACCGGAAGTAGAGAATATTGCGTTTTACGTGAATGGACAGCCGCTGATGAAAAATGCGGAACAGCCGGTAGGCTGGATGACGGCTTCCGATTTCTTGGATAATACCGGTGCAGAGAGTAGCTTTTCTCAGGTTGCATATTTTACCGTATACTATGCCAATGAAAGCGGTGATAAGCTGAAAGAAGCACATTTGCGAATGGAATATATCGGGAACAAGACACAGGAACAACTGGTGCTGGAGATGTTAATCAATGGTCCGATTGAAGCGTTGCCGGATATGAGGGCGACCTTATCGGAGGATGTTGTGATTAATCAGATTGCGACCAAGGATGGAATTTGTTACGTTGATTTCAATGCAAAGTTTTTGGAAAAACTGCCGACCGTTACAGAAAGCGTTGCCGTATATTCGGTAGTAAATACTCTGGTTGAACTGCCCAATGTGAGGCAGGTACAGATTACTGTAAATGGTGAGACCAAAAAACTATACCAGAGCATTGCGTTGAACACACTATTGGAACGTAAATTGGAACTGATCGAAGAATAGAGAGGTTTCATGATAAAGAGGTCACTTCTTTGGATGTTGGCTGTATATTGTATCGGAATTGTATTTCGGGACCGGCTAAAGTGGATGCTTTGGGCGGTCTTGTTTTCGTATGCAGTGTTGGTGATATACAGTATTTGTCGAAAAGACGGATGGATGCAGCGTGTATGGAAAGAACAGTGGTGTTGGCTGATACTTCCGTCGCTGTTGCTTTTGGGGGCTGGCTTAGGGAGTTTACAGGCGAAGGACGATCCAATCGATGCCGTGTTAACAGAAAAAATGTTTGCGCAGGCGGAAGGTAGAATCCGTTCCATAGCGGAAACAAAGTCCGGATACCGGATGGTGTTAAATCATGTTGTGATTAAGGGATTTGATTCCGCAGGGAAACTTTTGGTATACAGCGAATCTGCAGACGGGCTTCAGATCGGGAATTACATTCGTCTTACCGGTGAACTTGTCCCGTTTTCGGAACCGGAAAATGCAGGACAGTTTGATGAAAGGTCATACTATCGGGCACAGCGTATCGCGTGTAAATTTTACGCAGATGAGATGGAAGTGATACATGGTGGTGTTGACCGAATTCGTGAAGCTTGTCGTAAGATAAGAAACCGGCTGGATTCCATCTATGAAGAAATCCTTCCCGAGAAACATGCAGGAATCGTCAGTGCAATCTTGTTAGGTGACAAGGCGGAATTGGATGCGGATACAAAAACTTTGTATCAGAAAAACGGAATTGCACATATACTGGCAATCTCGGGACTTCATGTATCTTTGCTTGGGATGGGTTTGTTTGCTTTAATCCGAAAGGTGGGAAGCCCATTAATTCCGGCAGCAGTAGCCACGGTATTGGTTCTGGTGTTTTACGGCTCTTTGACGGAGTTTGGTGTATCTACCCAGCGTGCGGTGGGTATGCTGGTACTTGCTATGCTGGCAAAGGTTCTGGGAAGAAGTTATGATTCACGTTCTGCATGTGCATTCTGCGGTTTGTTGATTCTGCTTGTAAATCCAATGCAGTTGTATCAGACAGGGTTTCAGCTGTCATTTGCTGCGGCGTTTGGTATTTCTTACTTTGCCAGAGAGTGGGAGCAGATGAAGTTACGGAAAGGCAAAACTCCGGCAGAGAAATTGCTATTTTTGTTCTTGTCCGGCCTGACCCCACAATTGATTACGGCTCCGATTATTTTGAATACATATTATGAACTTCCGCTGTACTCTGTGTTCCTGAATATTCCGGTAGTCGGATTACTGTCTTCTGTGGTCTTTCTGAGTATTCTGGCAGGACTTGTAGGGATATTTTCTGATACGCTTGGAAAGTTTTTGGTCGGCGGTGTGTATTGGATTCTGGAGTTATATGAACGCTTGTGCAAGCTGACAGAGCACTTACCGTTTCCTGTTTGGTTGTACGGGAAGCCACAAGGTTGGAGAATGGTGATATATTTTGCAATTGTGTGTTTGTTTTTTGCGGTTGCGGAACGAATCGCAAAACAGAACCGGCATCATCCAAGGCAATATTATTGCCGAAGGTATGCACTGTGTGTATTGGGCTTGTTGCCATTGGCCTTTATCCGATTGCCGGACAAAGAACAGGTCAGAAACGAAGCAGACAGTAAATGTGTTGCAGACTTTTTATCAGTCGGGCAGGGGGATTGTGCCGTTGTACGGACAGTAAATGACAAGGCATATTTGATCGATTGCGGCAGTACGACAGTGAAATCTGTCGGTGAATATCGTTTAAAACCGTGGTTAAAATATCAGGGAATTGCAGAACTGGAAGCTGTTTTTCTTTCACATCCGGATTCGGATCATACGAATGGCATAAAGGAACTGATGGAGAAGACCAATTCACCGGACGATTGGTATCGGGGCGAGATACAGATACAGAATCTGGTTCTGCCGGCAGCTTACCGCCGGGAGACGGAAGACAGTATCCGAATAATTGAGGGCGACGAAAATGAGTCGGAAGAGCGGAATGAGAAAGGGTTTGCTGCAATATATAAGATTGCGCAAGAAAAAGGGATCCCGGTTTTCTGGTTTCGTCCCGGGGATACGGTAACAGACAATGAAATAATATTTACCTGTATACATCCTGACGAGAACTATCCTACCTATGATACGAACGATGCGTCTTTGACATTGCTGTTAGAATGCAGGAATACGGCAATTGTGTTTACCGGCGACATTGGAGAGAACGCAGAAGCGTGTGTGAGACCTGCGCTCGAGAAAAAGATTATGAATAAAGAAACTGTGATATTAAAGACCGCGCACCATGGTTCGAAGCATTCGACTTCGGAGGCGTTTTTAGAAGCATTGCAACCGGAGATTGCAGTGATTTCTTATGGAAAGGATAACCGGTTTGGACATCCGCATATAGAAACATTAGAAAGATTACAGAACGTGGGAAGCCGGATTGTGTTAATTCCGGAATACGGGACGGTTACTGTGCACATGGGTGAGAAGAAAACACTGGTGACCGGATACCGGTAAGTGTCCGCGTCAGACAGGCAAACAGGGTGAATTGTCTTTCTGAGAAATAACAAAGTCATATTACCCAATAAATTGTGTAAATTTGTTCGCTTTTCATGTAAGTTTTTTGTGGACAAATGGGGTTTTCGTATGATATCTTTTAAGGCAAGGCATTTTGAGAGGAAGGATATAATTATGAAAGATTATCGTTCTATGAGTAAGGAAGAACTGCTGGCGTTACAGGAGCAGTTACAAAAGGAATATAAGGCATTTCAGGATCAGGGACTGAAACTTGACATGTCCAGAGGTAAGCCGTCGGAAGAACAGCTTGACCTTTCGATGGGAATGCTGGATGTGTTGAATGCGAATACCGACTTGATTTGTGATGCAGGCTTTGACTGTCGAAACTATGGCATTCTGCAGGGTATCAATGAAGCAAGAGAACTGCTCGCACAGATTAGTGAAGTACCGGCAGATAATATTATTATCTATGGTAACTCCAGTCTGAATATTATGTATGACACTGTTGCACGTTCTTTTACCCACGGTGTCATGGGAAATACTCCTTGGTGTAAGCAGGACAAGGTAAAGTTCCTCTGTCCGGTACCGGGTTATGACAGACATTTTGCAATTACCGAATACTTCGGTATTGAGATGATTAACATTCCGATGAATGAAGACGGCCCGGATATGGATATGGTAGAGAAGCTGGTAAGCGAAGATCCTGCGGTTAAGGGTATCTGGTGTGTGCCGAAGTACTCCAATCCGCTTGGATATACTTATTCTCCGGAAACCATTCAGCGTTTTGCAAGACTGAAGCCGGCAGCACCGGACTTCCGTCTGTACTGGGATAACGCTTACAGCGTACACCACCTCTATGATGACGACCAGGACTTCTGTTTGGAGATTCTTGCAGAGTGTGCTAAGGCAGGCAATCCTGACCTCGTATATAAGTTTACTTCTACTTCAAAAATCAGCTTCCCGGGATCCGGTGTAGCTGCAATCGCAACTTCGAAGAATAACATGCAGGATATTCTGAAGCAGATGACCTTACAGACCATCGGTCACGACAAGGTAAACCAGCTTCGTCATGTGCGTTACTTCCATGACCTGAAGGGTATTCATGACCATATGAAGAAGCATGCAGCAATTCTTCGTCCGAAGTTCGAACTGTTATATAATCTGTTCGACAAAGAGCTTGCAGGAACCGGCGTGGCAGAGTGGACAACTCCGAAGGGCGGATATTTTATCTCCTTCAATTCTATGGAAGGCTGTGCAAAGAAGATTGTACAGATGGCAAAGGAAGCAGGCGTTATTCTGACTCCGGCAGGTGCAACTTATCCTTACGGAAAGGACCCGCAGGACAGCAACATCCGTATTGCACCGTCTTATCCGACCGTTGAGGAACTGGCAAAGGCAGGCGAATTGTTCGTGCTCTGCGTAAAACTTGCTGCAGTAGAGAAGCTGTTGGCTGAATAATGCATTGTGGCAGCAGAAATTGCTGTCAAAAAGAGAATAGCATGAGAATTAAAGCTGCTGTATAATGAATACGGCAGCTTTAATAATCTGTGCTCAAAACATCAAGTAATCGAAACAATGCCATGGTAGTATATAGTAAAATCATGATTTTGAAGAAGGAGGCAGCAGCGCGATGAATAACTTCATGGTGTTAACCGAATCCATTAACTTCATCGAAGATAATCTTTGCGAACCGATCACTCGCGAAGACATCGCCGCACACTGTTATGTTTCCTTGTCAAAACTCGAGAAGTTGTTCCGCTACGCGCTTCATATTAGCATCAAAGATTATATTTCTCGACGCCGTATGACGCAGGCAGCCAAGGATATCAAGGCAGATGCCGGTACGGTCACGGAATTGGCGATGAAATACCAATTCAATTCCGTGGAAGTGTTTTCCCGATGTTTTAAGCGTGTTTGGAATGTATTGCCTTCCGAGTTTAATGAACACAGAAAGTTTGCGGATTTGTTTCCGCGCATCAACTATTCAAAATCAGAGGGAGATACGACTATGGCAAAGAAGATTGATTACAGCGAAGTATATGAATATTTACGTTCCATGAAGGGCAGTTATGTATTATGTTTTGATATGGTATATCTGAGTAAACTCAATGAGATATCCCGTAAGCTCGGTGATGTTGCAATTCTGGAGCAGGTAAGCCGCATCGAGAGCGCTGCAGGTGATGATATGCTGATGTTCCGTGTCGGCGGTGATGAGTTCGTATTGGTAACCGGTTTGACCGATATTGCAAAGGTAGAGGAGATTCGTCAGAGTATCCTTGCGAAGAACGGAAATACGGTAGAATTCGAAGGCAAGGAATATCCGATATCCATGTATTGCGGTATCGTACAGATTCCGGAACACCTGCGTTACTCTGAGTTCTACTCGGATGTATATGGTGCGATTATGCAGGACAGAAAGAGAGTATATGAGGAGAGTAAGTAATGATTCAAAATCCAATATTAAAAGGATTTTGTCCGGATCCAAGTATTGTTCGGGCAGGAGATGATTATTATATTGCAACTTCCACATTTGAATGGTGGCCCGGAGTAAAGTTGTTTCATTCGAAAGATTTACAACACTGGGAGCAGATTCGTTCACCGCTTCGCAGAAAAAGTCAACTGAATCTGGTTGGAAATCCGCCTTCCGGCGGGGTATGGGCACCTTGTCTCAGTTATGACGGCACCTGTTTTTATCTGGTATACACCGATGTAAAAACGAAAAAAGGAAAGTTTTATAATACACATAATTACGTTATATATACCGATGACATTTATGGTGAATGGTCAGAACCGACGTACTTGAACAGCATCGGATTTGACCCATCTTTGTTTCATGATACTGATGGAAGAAAGTATCTCATTAATATGATAAATGGATTTCGTGGTATTCTGGTGCAGGAGCTTGATCCGAAAACATTCCGGCTAATCGGTGAACGGAAAAAAGTATACGACGGATCCGGGATTGGATGTACGGAAGGTCCGCACATGTATCATATTGGAGAGTGGTATTATCTTCTGACGGCAGAAGGTGGAACCGGTTATGATCACTGTGTTACAATGGCACGTTCTAAAAGTGTTTGGGGACCGTTTGAAACTGCTCCGAACAATCCGATTCTTACATCAGATCGCGAAGATATGGAAGCATTACAAAAATGCGGACATGCAGATTTTGTAGAGACGCCTTGTGGAGAATGGTATATGGTTCATCTGTGCTCACGTCCGTTGCGGGGAGAACAATGGTGCACATTAGGTCGTGAAACAGCGATACAAAAGATGTATTGGGACAAGGATGCATGGTTGCGCTTGGAAGACGGCGGAAAGTTTGCCCGACTGCAGACAAAGAACCCGAAAAATACTTCGCAGTTTATCGTCGATGATGAAGAAAACGGTTTTTTTGATGATTTTGATAATGAAGAACTTCATGTACGGTATAGCTCGCCACGAATCAATTATAAGGAATTCGCAGATTGTAAAGTACGAAGAGGTTACTTACGTATGACCGGTTGCGAGGCAATCAATTCACTGCATAAGGTTGCGCTGGTGGCGGTAAGACAGCAAACTGCTTGTTGTACAGCGCGGACAGCAGTAGAGTTTTCACCTGATTATCCGGAACAGATGGCAGGAATCGCGTATATGTACGACGCGTTGAACTATTATCTGTTTGGAAAAACCGCCACGGAGGATGGAGAACCGGTATTGATTTTATTGAAGTGCAATGCGGGAGTTGTAAGCGAAGAAACAGAAGCGATTGCATTGCCGAACAACGAAGTTCTGGAGTTGAAGGTTGAAGTAAGAGAAGAAGGGACGGTTGCAGGATTTTGGTACCGTTGCGCAGGTCAGGAGTGGAAACAGGCGGGGGATTCGCAATCCACGCAGATTTTAACGGATGAACATTGCAGAGGATTTACCGGGGCGCATTTTGGTGTATACTGTCACGACATGACAGGGTTGGCGTATTATGCCGATTTTGACTATATAGAAATGAAGAATTAATATAAAAAAGGTCTGTCACAGCAATGACAGACCTTTTATTACACACGAATTTTCCAACAAATGTAAAACAGGAAAGCGAATTACTGCGCTTTCCTGTTTTTGACCACACTTCATTATGTAGTTTACTACAATTAAAAATAAAAGTCTAGTATTTTTTTATTTTTTTGTTAAAATCACAAGAGCAACAAAAAGACAAGCAAAAAACAGGTAGGGGATGGCCTGTTCCGCTATGCTTCACAGCGAGATAACAGTACAGAAGATGCACACGTTCCGGTTACATGATAGAACGGTACAGTGCAAGGGTGTACAGGTTCTCAAAAAGGAGGAAGATATGCAAGAGAACAAGACCAAAGAAACAGAAACGCAACAGTACAAAGAGAAGGAGGATGCAAAATCGGAAAGAGCAAAGGAAGAACAACACCTTACGGAATGTCTTACGGTAGTTCGTGCAAATATCGAGAAGTACCAGGCGGAAGAAGCGGTACTCGGCGGCAGTATCAAAGAGATGTTTGCACACTATCACGATGACAACCCGGAGATGTACATCGAACTTGCTAACAGCATTACCCGCAAGGACAGTGTATCAAAAGCTTTACGGAAGAATTTGAAAGCGCTTGTAAAACCATATTTCGGACGTATTGATTATGACGATATCGAACTTGGGCGCAAGAGCAGTCTGTACCTTGGTAAGAACAGTGTGGCGAAGAACAGCATTACAATGGAAGTTGTTGACTGGCGCGCACCGGTTGCCTCCGTCTACTATGAGAATGAGATCGGACATTGTACTTATCAGGTTCCGGACGGAAGCAGGATACCGATCGAATTGGAACTCAAGCGAACCTATGAGATTGACAACGGTAGGCTTATAGACTTCTACGACTCTGAGGTAGTGGCAAACGATGAACTTCTGACAAAGTATCTGGCAAAGAATAAGGAAGCCGTCTTAGGCGAAATCATTGCGACTATCCAAAAAGAGCAGAATGACATCATCCGAAGGACGCCGTTTCGGAGTGTAATTGTACAAGGGGTTGCGGGCAGTGGAAAGACAACGGTTGCGATGCACCGTATTTCTTACATCCTGTACAACTTCCCGGACCGGTTTCGACCGTCACAGTTTTATATCATAGGAAGCAACCGCATGTTCCTGAACTATATTACAAGTGTTTTGCCGGATTTGGATGTGGAGAATGTCAACCAGATGACGATGGAACAGTTCCTGATTCATATGCTGCAGGATGAGCCGTGGATTGATAAATGCAAACCGGCAAAGAAGATGGAAGGTGAATCAGCATCCGCGTGGGCTGAGTTCAAGGGATCCTGGGGCTGGATGGAGGAATTGGAAGCCTTTATCGCAGAGTACGAGCGAAGCGAGTTGGTACGACCGGATATATGTTTTGAAGACTATGTGCTGAGTTCCGAAGAGGCATGCTTAGAACTTTTGGAGCGCAACCGTAATTGGTCCACACAGGAAAAACGCGATCACTTAAATGCCCGTGTTATGAGCCGTTTGAAGAATCAATTAGCGATGGATGACCGCGGATATGAGAAAAAACAGATTCTTGCAATCTATAAGCAGTACACCGGTGCTTACGGTCCGAAGAAATGGAAAGGGAATCTGTTGACACTCTATGTGGAATTCTTAAGCTGGCTTGCAGAACGCAGAATCGAATTTTCGGATAACTGCTATGCCAATGCTGCACAAGTACAGAAAAAACAACTGGAACTTTATGATTATGCGACCCTGCTTCATCTGAAACGTCGCGTGAAGGAGACAGAAGCAATTGATTATGCGGAGCATGTGGTAGTGGATGAGGCACAGGATTACGGCGCAATGGTGTTTGCAGTAATCAAGACAGCACTGCCGCGTTGTACTTTCACTGTGATGGGCGATGTATCACAGAACATCAATTACGAATCCGGTATGAATGATTGGGAGACGCTGAAAGAGAAGGTGTTCAACGCAGAAGGGGATTATTTCGGAGTGCTTGCGAAGAGCTATCGTAACACAATTGAGATATCAGACTATGCGAGCAGCATTCTGGCGCATTGTAGTTTTCCAACCTATAAGACACAGCCGATTATCCGACATGGTGAACCGGTGAAGTTTCTGGCTGTTGGAACGGAATCACAAAAACAGGAGAAGCAAGATAAGCATCAAGTCGATGATAAGATGATACAAACTGCTGCTAACGAAATCAAAGCATGGCAGGAGAAGGGGTATGATACCATCGCAGTCATCTGCAAGGATGAGACGCAGACCGATGAGGTACGGGAGGCGCTCAAACAATACATTGAAGTGAACAGTGAGAGCTTGGAAACAACGGAATTTACCCGTGGCGTCATGGTACTCCCGATTTATATGACCAAGGGTCTGGAGTTTGATACAGTCCTCTTAATGAATCCGGACAAGGCTGCTTATCCGAAGAATGATGCGAATGCAAAACTCTTATACGTTGCTGCAACCAGAGCACTTCACGAGTTGACAATTGTGTATAACGAAAGTTTATCTGAACTTTTATAAGTTTTGCTTGCATTTTTGTGAAAAACACTTTATCATAGTAACATATCACCGTAAATGCGTATTGCAGTAGTCTGTGGTACGCATTTTCGCATTATTATGGAGGAGTTATGGATTCTAATTCAATTCAAATTTTGATTGCAATGCTGATTTACATGGCAGCGGTAATCGTAATCGGTGTTGTGTTTGCAAAGCGCGCTAATGCAAGTTCCGATAACTACTTTCTTGGCGGAAGAAGTCTTGGACCGTGGGTAACCGCGATGAGTGCAGAAGCATCTGACATGAGCGGTTGGCTTCTGATGGGGCTTCCGGGTGTAGCTTATTGGTGTGGTATCGCAGACGCAGCATGGACTGCTATCGGACTTGCAGTAGGTACATATGTTAACTGGCTGATTGTATCCAAGCGTCTTCGTCGTTACAGCGTGAAGGCAGGCAATGCAATTACGCTTCCGGAGTTTTTCAGTAACCGTTTCCATGAGAAGAAGAAAGTGATTATGACCATTGCGGCCATTTTCATCCTGATTTTCTTTACGGTATACGCATCCAGTTGTCTTGTTACCTGTGGTAAGTTGTTCTCGAAGCTGTTTGGTGCACCGTACATCGCGATGATGATTCTTGGCGCTGTATTCGTGCTTCTTTATACCCTTTTGGGTGGTTTTCTTGCAGAGAGTGTTTCCGACTTCATGCAGGCAATTGTTATGATTATTGCTTTGGTTGCAATTGTAATTACAGGTACTTCTGCAGCCGGCGGTCTTGATGTGGTACTTGAGAACGCAAAGAGCATTCCGGGCTTCTTCGAGTTCTTCGGAATTGCTTCTCCGACCGTAGTTGACGGCGTACAGGTAGTAGAGGCTGGTAAGCCGGTATTTGGTGAGGCAGGAACCTATGGACTCCTTACCGTTCTTTCTACCACTGCATGGGGCCTTGGTTACTTCGGTATGCCGCAGGTATTACTTCGCTTCATGGCAATCCGTGATGAGAAGGAACTTACCGCTTCCCGTCGTATTGCAACCATTTGGGTAGTGATTTCTCTCGCTGTAGCAGTATTTATCGGTGTAGTAGGACGTTCCTTGTATCCTACCGAACTTCTGACTGCTTCCGATGCGGAGAACGTATTTATCGTACTTTCTACCAACTTACTTCCGGCGCTGCTTGCTGGTTTTGTAATGGCTGGTATTCTGGCAGCTACCATCAGTTCCTCAGACTCTTATCTGCTGATTGCGGCATCTGCATTTGCAAAGAATATTTTCCAGGGTATCTTCAAGAAGGATGCAACGGATAAGCAGGTTATGACGATTTCGAGATTGACTCTGCTTGCAATTGCAGCAGTAGCAATTATAATTGCACTTGACGAAAACAGTATTATCTTCACTATCGTGTCCTTCGCGTGGGCTGGCTTTGGTGCTACCTTTGGACCGTTGATGCTGTTCTCACTGTTCTGGAAGAGAACGAACCGTGCAGGTGCAATCGCCGGTATGGTAAGCGGTGGTGTGATGGTATTCTTCTGGAAGCTTGTAATTCGTCCGCTCGGCGGCGTACTTGACATCTACGAACTGCTTCCGGCATTCATCTTCTCCTGCCTCTGCATCGTAGTGGTATCGCTTCTTACCGCGAAGCCTTCCGATGAGATTACGGCAGAGTTTGAGGCTGTAGCAAAGGGTGAATAATTACATTTCGAAAGAAATTAAGTGAAAAGACGAAAACGGAGCTGTTGAAAAACAGCTCCGTTTTTTGATGAGCGGAAGCGGTGGGATTCGAACCCACGAGCCCGTGAGGACTACCTGATTTCGAGTCAGGGCCGTTATGACCACTTCGATACGCTTCCATATGAATTGTCCGAAATCCGAACAATGGCTATTGTACTACATAGCAATCAATTTGACAAGTAGAAATTCGACTGCAATTCTCTCGTTTATCTGACCTGTTTTGACTTGTGCTTCCAATTCAGTTCCGTAGGTGACAGCATCAAGCAGAGACTGTCTTGTAAAGTTACGGCACTGTTTTGCATATTTACCTGCGACGAAGGGAGATTTGATATCCAGAGCAGCAGCGAGTGCGTTGTTGTTCACGGTACCACGGGCAAGAAGCTCACTGGTCTGTAACAGATAGTTGAAATGCCGTATAATCTGGAACAGGACCGAGAGGGGTTTTTCACGCATCTGAACCATCGTGTTGTAGTGTGAAAGAGCAAGCTTTTTGTTTTTTATGGCAATGGCTTCGGTTAACTGGAATATCTTGCCCGAAATCTGTTGTACGCAGACAGCATCAATGTCTGCACGCGTTATTACATCACGACCGGTCGTGTAAGCAACCAGTTTTTCAATCTCGTTACTGATATTCAGCATGTCGGAGCCAATGGTGTCCAAAAGGTAATCCACGTCATTTCCGGTAATGTTTTTTCCGTCCTTCTTCAGGCGGGAAGCGATAAAGATGCGCAGATCCTTTTCTTCGGGACCGTTCATCTCACAAATGTATCCGAGTTGGGAGACGGCCTTATACATGCGGCTTCGTTTATCAACTTCGGTTTCACAGAACACAAGACAGGTACTTTCCGGCATATTCGGAAGATAGTCTGCAAAATCGGAGGCAGACTTGAAGATGCCGGTGTTGTCAAACAGAATCAATCGGCGCTCACTGAAGAAAGGGAGTGTTTCAGCAATCCCCATAATTTCGTTCCAGTCAATCGCCTTGCCTTCAAATGCATTGAAGTTCATTCCGTCGTCTCCGGCAAGGATGGCATCCTTGAGCTTGCTGCGATACAGCGTAACCAGGTAACGCTCACTGCCGTAGAGCAGGTAGACCGGCTTGAAAGTATTTGATTTTATGTGTTCAATCAGTGTCTGCATGCTTTGAAATCCTTATTTGAGAGTTGTCTGGTTATTTGTGATATGATTTTACCATATATTCAGCAGTTGTATGCTGAATAACAATTTTTATTGTGGTTTGCGTCCAATGTATTCTCCGTACTTAACTGCTGTCTCATATCCTGCAAGAGAATTGCGCAGGATATCTTCGTCTACTTCAAAACGTCCTTTTTCCAACAAAAGAATTACTGTGGAGCCACCGAACATAAAATAGCCTTTTTCCTGTCCGCGGTATACTTTGTCAATTCCGTGATGGTTATGAATCTTTCCGACCAGCATGGCACCAACTTCCATCTGTAGGATATCACCGAAGTTTTCCGTGCGAAGCAGGGTCAGCTCACGGGAATTCTCCGCGTAGATATGGCGTGCCTCTGCAGCAATCGGATTAACGGTATGAAATACACCGGGCAGATAACGGTTCCGGCTCTTTTTTGCATTGTCCGGATAACAGTAACGGTGATAGTCAGTTACACCGAGTCGGAACAAAAGAGCAGTGCCGCCAATGTATTTTTTAGCAAGTTTTTCGTCACGGAGAAGTGACAAAAGAGAGTAGCTTACGTGTTTAATCTCGAAGATATTGTCTTCACCAATCGGAAGAACTGTCAGTTTGCTGTCGCAGGGACTGATAAGATGTTCAGGGTCAAAGTCAATCAACCGTGCGTCCGGTTTTAATTCCCGGGTGAAGAAATCATTAAATGAAGTATATTTTTTCGGTTCACAGTCCTCTAAGGAGATATTGTTCTTCTTGATAAAGGAATCAATCAGAAGGGCAGAGAACGGTGTTGAGAGAAAAGCTCCTGCAAGTTTTGACAGACAAGGGAGCGTCAGTATTTTAAGTGCCAGATTGCCGATGCGGCTGTTATATAAAAATGTGGTCAGACGATCCTGGGAATCCTCGGTTCCGCAGAGTTGTCCGTCACGGGTCATATACGTCATGAGAGCCTCTTTCTGAAACAAAAAGCCGTCGCACTGCGACGGCTTTTCAAAAGTCTTTCTTATGCCATTGCGTTTACAGCCTTAGTAAGCTGAGAAACCTTACGAGCGATAGTGTTCTTGTGGAAGATACCCTTTGCTCCGGCCTTATCAAGTGCGATGACAGCGTTCTTCAATGCCTCTGCAGCAAGAGCTTTGTCGCCGGCAGCCACGGCAGCATCAACCTTCTTAATCAGAGTCTTGATCTTGGACTTAATCATCTTATTACGTAATGTCTTGGTCTCGATAACAAGAATACGCTTCTTTGCGGATTTAATATTAGCCATTTTTACACCTCCTGTGGTTGGATTCTGTGTAATCCTCCGTCTTTGTTACACCGGCGGAGCGGTTAACAGTGATTTCGCATGATTTGCTACGAGCAACAGGACACGGACGTTCCTCGAAGCATACGGTAATATAATAGTATAAGCTTTTGCGTATGTCAACTAAAAAAACAGAAAAATTATAAAAATATAAGCAAAATACACATATGGGATTTTACATATTAATAAGGGCTTCTGTCAATCCTAGTTTTTGTAGAGAAAGGTAGTTTGAAAACTGCAATTTTCACCGGTTAGAAGGGAGCAGATATGAAACAGGGAATACGGACGGATCTTGCGGTAGAAATAAGGGAATCTATGGAACAGGAGGGCGAAATTCCCGGGGTAGAGTGGCAGATGGAAGACGATACAAAAAGCGGTGCACGGATTAGTAAAGTGACAATCAAAAATAATGACGGACAACGTGTAATGCAAAAACCAATCGGCACATATATTACGATAGAGACCGGGGAACTGACTGTATGTGAAGATGAACAAAGAGAAAAAATAGCAGACACACTGGCTGCTTATTTACAGGAACTTGCACCCGAACTGAAAAGTCAGAAAAATGGCGTTCTGGTCGTAGGTTTAGGGAACCGGGATATCACACCGGATGCTCTCGGCCCCTGGGTGGTAGGACAACTTCCCACAACAAGACATCTCCATCGGATATTTCCGGAACTGCTGGATGAGAAATGCATAGGGGTGCCCTTGGCGGCGGTTGCACCGGGAGTAATGGGGCAAAGCGGTATGGAAGCAGTAGAGGTGATTCAGGGGCTTGTGCATGAGATCCAACCGGATGTAGTAGTGGTTATCGACGCATTGGCAGCAAGAAGTACTGAACGGTTGAATCGTACGGTTCAGATGACGGATTCCGGAATCAGTCCGGGCGCGGGTGTGGGAAATTTTCGTAATGAAATCAGTAAAAAGGTGTTGGGAGTTCCGGTCATTGCAGTCGGAGTTCCTACGGTGATTGATGCAAGCACGATTGTCAGTGACCGCATGGAAAGCGCTTTACAGAAGAATGGATTGACCGCTCCGGAGATT
>JAZNXH010000042.1:0-21110 GCA_045593785.1 Lachnospiraceae bacterium | reverse complement strand
CATCCTTATGCGGAAGGATAAGAGTAAGATATGAAGATTCGGATTAAAGGGGAAAGAAAAGCAAATAGGGAAGTAAGAAGAGAACAGAAAAAGCGACTGAAACCATACAAGGCAAAGGTAAAACGAGCGAAGGTACGTTGGTGGTTTAAGTTAATGCTGATTTTTGTGGCATTAGCGGTTACGGGGCTGGGAACCGTTTTTGGTATCAATGCTTATGTAAAGAACCATGTTTCCAATCAGATACGAATGCCGGAAGCGGCTTTCGAGTTACAGGATATCGATTGTATTCTGGTGCTTGGCTGCCTCGTAAAGAACAGCGGCGAACCCAGTCATATGCTGGAGGACAGGCTGAAACGTGCGGTGGAATTGTACCATGCCGGCGTCGCTCCGAAACTTTTGATGTCAGGGGATCATGGGCAGACAGATTATAATGAAGTTGAAGCGATGAAACAGTATGCTATGGAACACGGGGTTCCTTCTGAGGATATTTTTATGGATCATGCGGGATTTTCTACTTATGAAAGCTGTTATCGCGCGAAAGAAATATTCGTAGCAGATAAGATCGTCATTGTTACACAAGAATACCATCTGTACCGGGCACTGTATATCGCCCAAAAGCTTGGATTGGAAGCTTATGGTGTGAACTCGGATTATCGCGCATATTATAACCAGACGATGCGGGATGCAAGAGAAGTATTGGCAAGAGTGAAAGATTTCTTCTATGTATGGTTCCGTCCGGAACCCACTTATCTTGGTGAAGTGATTCCGATTACCGGAGACGGAAATGTGACAAACGATTGATGATGGTTTAAAATGACAAAGAAAAGAGACGTTATGCCATTGTAGGTTAACGTCTCTTTTGTCATAATACAAACAGAAACAGGAAAATCGGCATTATGGGATGCCAAATACTATAGAATTAAGGTGGGAATACGATGAAGCAATCTTATGAACACAGAAAAGCAAAAAGAGTTGTTTATGTTAAGGATGTAAGCGGAGCACCGATAGCGAATCAGCGCTTACAGTTAAAGCAGACCAATCACGAATTCTTGTTTGGATGTGGTGCATTTGACATGGTACCGTATACAAATCCGAGAGAAGGTATGGATTTGTCATTTTTGCAGGATCGTGTTGACAAGTGGCTGGCATTGTTTAATTATGGAACCTTGCCGTTTTATCTTGGCGCGTATGAACCGGAAGAAGGAAAGCCGCAGCAGGAAAGCCGTATGAATGCAGCGAAATTCCTGCAGAAGAACAATATCACAGTAAAGGGACATCCACTTTGCTGGCATACTGCATGGGCTGATTGGCTGATGCAATATGACAACAAGACTATTCTTGAAAAAATCCTGAAACGCATCGACCGTGATGTAAAGGCGTTTACCGGCACGATTGATATGTGGGATGTTATTAACGAAGTTGTTATCATGCCAATCTTTGATAAGTATGACAATGCAGTGACCCGTGTTTGCAAGGAGATTGGCAGGGTGGGTATCATTAAGGAAACCTTTGCGGCAGCAAAGGAAGCCAATCCGGATGCAACTTTGTTGCTGAATGATTTCAATACATCCATCAATTATGAGATATTGATTGACGGTTGTCTGCAGGCAGGAGCTCCGATTGATGTTATCGGTATCCAGTCACATCAGCATCAGGGTTACTGGGGAGCAGAAAAGCTTTACCAGGTATTGGAACGATTTGAGACCTTTGGCAAACCGATTCATTTTACTGAGAATACGTTTGTATCCGGTGAGTTGCTTCCGGCACATATCGTTGACTTGAATGATTTCCAGGTTCCGGAATGGCCTTCTACACCGGAAGGTGAGGAACGTCAGGCAAATCAGGTAGAAGAAATGTACCGTATTTTGTTCGCGCATCCTTTGGTAGAAGCCGTTACAAACTGGGATTATACCGATGGTATGTGGCTCAAGGCTCCGAGCGGCATGTTGCATGCAGACAATACCATCAAGCCGGTATACGAACGCCTGATGAAGCTGATCAAAGGTGAGTGGTGGACCGAGTGTGAAGTGTGTACGGATGAGAATGGATGTGTGGAATTAGAAGGCTTCAAGGGTGAATATGTACTCGAACTGGAAAACCGCAGTGCAAAATTAAAAATCACTTCCGGTATGAACGAGAGAGATATCATTCTGTAAACGATTGAAAATACTTGACAAAAGTAAGACAAAGACATAACATTCTAATTAGAAGTCTAATTAGAACGTTGTGTCTTTTTTTATGCGTTCTTGTAAAGGAGGACAGTGTGGAAAACCGATTTCACAGATTGTTAATTTGTGCTTCTGCAGCACATAAAAAATACTGCAGGCAAAGATTTCAGGAACTGGATCTGACAGAAGGACAACCGAAGGTGCTTTCTGTTTTGCGCAGCATGGAAAATTGTCTGCAAAAAGAACTGGCAGAAGCATGCAGAGTGGAACCTGCAACCATGACTTCTCTGGTTACCAAGATGGAGGAACGGGGATTGATTCTAAGAGAACGCGAGATGGTTTCCGGGGGGAAACGTGCATACCGCATCCGCTTAACAGAAGAAGGGAAGCAGGTGGCAACTAAGGTAAAAGAGATTATCCACGCCGCGGAACAGCAGTGTTTTGAAGGGTTCACCAGGAATGAAAAAGAAGAATTTTTGAAACAGTTTGAAAAGGTTTCGCAGAACCTCAATCAATTTTAATAAAAGTAACAGATTATAGGAAGTAGAAACATGAACGAAGTAAGTAAGAAAAGTGAAAACAGACAGTTTTATAAAAAGATGCTTTGGATTGCCGGACCGGTTATGTTGCAACAGGCGATTAACCTGAGTGTAAACCTGACTGACAATATCATGGTAGGTAAGTTACAGGAGGAAGCAATCAGCGGTGTAGCACTCGGCAATCAGTTTTACTTCCTGTTCCAGATATTCTGTATGGGACTGGGTGGCGGTTCGGCGGTTATGGTCGGACAGCTCTGGGGGAAGAAGGACGTCGAGAGGATTCGTAAAGTAGTCTCTTTGATGCTGCGTATTTGTATTGCAGTTGCGTTGGCATTTACCGTAGCAACACTGGTATTTACGCCGCAGATTATGAATATCTACACACCGCATGCCGGTATTATTGCAGAGGGTGTGAAGTATTTAAGAATTATGGCGTTTGTATTCCTAATTCACGGTATTGCACTGAACCTTACCATTGTGTATCGTGCGGCAGGTGTCGTATGGTTGGCAATGATATCGTCTCTGTGTTCGTTTGGTATCAATATTTTCTTTAACTGGGTATTTATTTTTGGTAACTTGGGAGCACCGAAGATGGGAGTTGCCGGTGCAGCACTCGGAACTCTGATTGCGCGCGCACTGGAGTTTGTAATCGTAGTAGGATATCTGTTCATAAAAGAAAAGAATATCCGCTACAAGATAAGATACATATTCCAGCCCTGCATGGATGTATTCAAAGATTTCCGGCGTCTGAGCGTACCGGTTATTATCAGTGATATTATGTTGCAACTTGGTAATAACATGATTGCAATTATCATGGGGCATATGCCGAACGAGAAAATCATGGTAAGTGCAAACAATATTACGGCGAACTCAGTACAGCTTTGTACGTTTATGATTCTTGGGCTTTCCAATGCTGCAAGTGTTATGATTGGCAACAGTATCGGAGAGGGCAAGACGGATGTTGCTATATCGAATGGCAGGCGTTTCTTTAAGTTCAGTATTATTGCCGGTGTGTTTGCCGCCGGATTGATTCATCTTCTCGGACCGATTGTTCTTAGCTTCTATGAAGTGAGCAATGAGACGATAATATGTACAAGACAGTTGATTAATGCAATCTCGATTATCATGGTATTCCAGACAATTTCGTCTGTATTGACAAAGGGGGTATTGCGTGGCGGCGGTGATACAAAGTTCTTGATGATGGCAGATGTTTTGTTCTTGTGGATTGCATCCGTTCCGCTTGGCTTCCTTGCCGGCATCACATTTGAACTGTCAGCATTCTGGGTATACATTGCGATGAAGATTGATATGGTCATCAAGGCGATTTGGTGTGCGTTCCGTCTGTACAGGAATAAGTGGATTAAGAAAGTAAGTACGATATAGAATGAGGGGATTACATAGAAAAGACTGTCCGTATTTGATACGGACAGTCTTTTGAGTTTATGTGGTTTGAATTAAGTTGCGGAAGTCATCAATCGGAATCGGTTTAGAGAAGAGATACCCTTGACCGTATTTACAATTCATCTGCAGGAGAAGTTTTAATTGCTCCGGCGTCTCGATGCCTTCTGCAACTGAAATGGTATCATTAAGACTGAGTCCCATATCAATGGCATAACGCATGATGACCTGAGATTTTTCGTTGATTGTAATATTATCAACCATACTTTTATCAAATTTGAGTTCGTCGAAATCAACATTGGAAAGTAGGGACAAGTTTGAATACTGGGAACCGAAGTCGTCCAGGGAAACAGAAAATCCCGCTTTTTTAATATCACGAATTAATTCTTTCAATGCGACGTTATCCATGCTGCCGATGCTTTCGGTTACTTCGATGGTAATCCACTTTGGTGGAATCTTGTACTTGCGGCAAATGCGTACCATGGTGTCAACAACATCAACTTCCAGCAAGGTAATACGCGAGAAGTTGACCGACATGCTGATCATGCTGATGCCTTGTTGTCTCCATTCGGCAAGCGTCTTACATACGGTCTCAAGAACAAAGAAGTCAACATAGCGGATCGCATTCTCCGACTCCAGTGTAGGAATAAAGTTAATTGGAGGAATCAGTTTTCCATCCGCATCTTTTAATCTTACAAGTGCTTCCGCACCAAAGATATTGCGGTTCTCCAAGTGAACTTTCGGCTGGAGATATACGACATAGTTGCCGCTGTCAATTGCAGTCAATAATTCTTTGATAAAGCGGGCACGGTGCTTCTGAGAGGTATCGATGGACGCCTTATAGTACGACTGCTTGTTAATATACATAAGTTCATCGGCCGCAGCAACCAAATCTGCAATGCTGGATACGCCATCATCCCACTTTGCACCGATGGATAGTTTGCATTCGGAATCGTGTTCTGCTTTCTTGCGTAATTTATCTACCAGAGAGTAGAACTCGTTACGTTCAGAGTTGATGCAGAGTACAACAAATTCGTCGCCGCCGATGCGGTAAATATCATTCTTAAACACTTTGGTCAACAGGGTGGAAGCACGTACAATCAGGCTGTCACCATAGGTGTGACCGTGTGTATCATTGGCTGCTTTCAGGCCGTTAATGTCAAGAAATACGACACCAACCGGTTGCTGGGACTTTTGTAATTCCTGAAGTCGCTTGAAGTAACTGTTACGGTTCTTCAAACCGGTCAGAGTATCAATATAATTCATCTGCTTCAGATTATGAATCAGAGTTTGTTTATGTAAGTTATCTACAACGAAGAAAGAAATTGAAGTAAGAAGCCGAAGCGATTCTAAATTCGTCGTAGGATTATCGACACCAATAAAACCAAGCACATTACCGGAATCGTTGGTAAGCGGTACGAGGATGATATGCTCTGCATCCGGACTAATCAGAGATGCAGTTTTACGAATGTAAGAATCCGTATTCGATGTGTCGGAAATAATCAACTGTTTTTCATAAAGAAACAGTTGGGTGATTGGTTTTAACTTATGGAATAGGATATCCTCAAGCGGAGAGAATTCCGTAGTAACCGAGGTGGAACGGGATTCATAGGTGCATTCTGCCAATGTTTCGGCCTTATCGAACTGATACAAATAGGAGCGGTCAGCATGATAAAATTCAGTGATATTAGTCAGGATACTCTGCAAGGCAGAGGATATGCTGATACCGCTTTTTAAGGTCTGGATACAATTTAACAGAACTTCTTCAGAAGAAAGGCGGGAGGCGAGTGAATTTTCTTTGTCTTTCAAAGCACCGGCTTCGGCTGTAATCTCCAAGCGGAGAAGACGTCCGTCTACCTCAATCAGCTTCGCTTTGGAGAAAAAGTGCTTGTCCAATGTGACACTGCCAAATTCCCAATTATAGAAATTGTTCGTAGATAACAAATGATTGTTACAAAATTTGCACGGCAAAAGCTGACCATGAAAGAGCTCATGGCACTTTTTTGTCGGAGCGGTTGTCTGGTCGGTCGGAAGACCACAGATTTGACGCGCTGCTTTATTCATATACACTATCTCGTAAGTCTCAGGATCAGCGAGATAGATGATATCATCGCTTTGTTCTAATATAGCATTGATGAGTGTTTTAAGTTCCATATGCCCTCTCATATCTATGGACTATAAAGTGAAAAGAACAATAGTAAAATCGATTTACAGCAAATTATAGGATATTTTTTGTAAAATGTCAACGCAACAAGGCTGAAGATACAGAATTATATAAAAAAATACAAATGAATTAATACATAACAAACAATTAACAAATCAAAAAGAAAAGAACACGAAAACAAAAAAAGAACAACAAAAAATCACAATTGCAAAAGAAATGTCATAACAATTGTGATTTTTATTACTATTGATGCTTTTTAGAAATTGCCAACGGAGTTTCCGATGACAAGTTGTGTGTTGACTAATAGATGTCTTTTTGTATAGGAACTATTGTTTTCTATCTGGCTGATTAGTTGCGCAGCTGCTTCGGAACCAAGACGTTTTGTGTCCTGATGGACGGTAGTAAGTTGCGGGGATACATAACGGGAGACACGTAGGCCGTCATAGCCTGCAACCGAGATGTCTTGTGGAATCTTAAGTCCGGCTTCATGTATTACATTCAGACCGCCAAGTAACGCAGTATCATCGGGATAGATGATACAACTGGGAACTGTCGGTAAATTTAGCAACTTGCGTGTACATTCTGCTGCAGTATCCAAATCAAGATAAGCAGACGGCAGAATATATGATTCGTTCACCGGAACGTTATGAAGGGACAGACTGGTACGGAAGGCTTCCAATCTGGTGCGGGTAACCAATGAATTTGCATCTCCGTGGATATAGGCGATTTTGCGATGACCTTTACTAATGATATATTCGGTCAGAGCCATCATGCCCTGTTTGTTTTCTGATATTACCGAACTGCAAAAGTCAGAACGATAATCAATGGTGATAACCGGAATGGAAGATTGCATCAGTTCGATTACTTCCGGTTGTTCAAAGTCGATGCAGGCGATAACAACACCATCCATACTACGCTGTCGACAGGTCTCGAGATAAGAACGGGTTCCGGTATGCGTGTTCAGAAAGGTTATGTCATAGCCGCGACTTTCCGCTTCGGTCTTGAAAGATTCGAGGACGGCAGAGAAGTAGTCATGGGTCAGACCGCTGTTGGCAGCATCAGCAAAGAGAACTCCAATATTATAGGAACGGTTTGTCTTCAATGTCCGTGCAGCAGCGTTTGGATAATATCCGAGTTCGGCAGCTGCTTGCCGGATTCGTGCTTTCGTGGCTTCACCAATGTCTTTGTGGTCGTTTAGTGCCTTGCTGACACTTGCGACAGAAACACCGCATTTTTCGGCTATCTGTTTCATTGAGACCATAATGTTCCGTCCTCCGCATAACTTAATCGTTTGCTTAATATATCACATTCTATGAAGAAAGACAAGTTTAGTATCTTCGTGGGAAGAGAAGCCGTACCGGAATCAGAAGATAGAGCGCGGCATATACACTACAGGCGGCAAGCAGTAATACAAGAGAATCGTTGGCCCCGTTTTGTGTAAACAAAAGATAGGCACGATGACAAAGGAATGCGCCCATTGCCGCTGCAATGGCAGGCAGAATCAGAACACGGTATAGCTTGAGCTGAAAGTCTGTATGGAAATGCACGAGAATCAGTTCCGTTGCACACAGGACAAGCTGGCTCAGAAGAAGTGCAATAAAACAACCGGTCATACCGTGTTTTGGAACCAGAAAATATAGTAATGCAATGCGCAACACAGAACCAATAAGCGAAGTGGTAAAGGTTGTCATGGTCTTTCCAAGTCCGTTTAATATGCTGCTCAGGGTGGTGGCTAAGTATAAGAACGGACAGAGACAGGAAAGAATTTGTATGTAAGTTCCGGCCTGGGAATCATGAAATACGGTATTTCCAAGTGGTTGCCCGAAAAACAAAAACAAAAATAAGCAGAAGATGCCAAGTGATAAAGTTATGGAGACGGAATGTTCGGTTGTCCGGGCGATTCGCTTGTGGTCATGTGCAGCATCCTGTTCGGAGATGGCAGGAAGAAGCAGAACGGCCAGGGCATTGGTGATTGCAGAAGCAAAATATACAAACGGAAGTGCCATTCCATTGAGGATGCCATAGCGGCTGAGTGCTTCCGACTGGTTCATACCGTTTCTGCGAAGCAGGGTTGGAATCATGATTGCTTCGAAGCTGTGCAGTAAACTCAGCAAAAGCCGGTTAAGCGTCAACGGAGCGGAAAGTTGCAATAACATACGTAGCGGCTTTGCAGAAAAAATGGCACGGGGGGAAGGAAAGGAACGAGGGGAATGCGCTGCGTTTTCAGAACGTTCGGAAAGAAAAATGCTGAAAACACTGATAAGGTTCGATGCTAGTTCACCGGCAACTACACCGAATATGGCGAGTTCGCAACTTATGACAATATTATCGGATAAGCTGGATGCAAAGAAGACAGTTCCGACGCGGACAAGCTGCTCGGCAACCTGTGTGAAAGCAGGGAGAGAACTTTTGCTACGACCGTAACTGTATCCATTGATGCAGGAAGTGATTCCGCAGAAGGGAAAAACAAAGCTCAGAATACGAAGCGAAGCTGCGCAGGCGGGTTCCTTGAGAAAAACAATTGCAACCAGATCAGCATTCAGATACAGTAACACGGAACAGCTGACTGCGAGAAGACCGGAAAGAAAGACACCGCACAGAAGAATCCGGCGTGCAGAAGTGTTTTTCTGATTGGAACAGCAGGTTTCTGCAACAAGCTTGGAGATGGCTGTTTGGATACCGGAAGCATAGAGTGTATGGCAGATGCCGTAGACCGGGAAAATCAGCTGGTAGATGCCGAGTTGTTCGGCTCCCAGGGCATTGGACAGGTAAATGCGATAAATAAATCCGATTACCCTTGTGAGCAGACCGGCAGCAGTCAGGATGAGTGTTCCCTTTATGATTGCAGATTTTTTCATGAAACCTCAGTGGGATGTGTTTATCGGTATATGATATGAAACTGCTGAGTTCTTTATGTGGGAAAGGGCTTGCGAAGGTTGACACCAACGAAGAAAAATTGCATACTATATAAAGTCGGATTCTATTGTTGAGAGCATCGTGCAGCGCATCGTCGGATGCAGATGCTGTTCTCAAAACGGAGGAAACATGGAAAAGAAAAGAATGGTATATCTTGATAATGCTGCGACGACAAAGCCGGCAGCAGAAGTAGTAGAAGCAATGCTTCCTTTTCTTACCGAAGAATTTGGGAATCCATCCGGATTATACGAAATTGCAACCGCAAATAAAAAAGCAGTAAATCAGGCAAGACGGCAGTTGGCTGCATTATTGAATTGTGATCATAGAGAGATATTTTTCACCTCGGGAGGTACCGAGAGTGATAACTGGGCACTAATCGGAATCGCAGAACAGACGGAAAGCAAAGGAAGGCACATTATTACCTCCTCAATCGAGCATCATGCAGTGCTTCACAGTTGTGATTATCTGAAAAAACGTGGTTTTGAGATTAGTTACCTACCGGTAGGAGAAGACGGGCTGATTGATCCGAAAAGTCTTCAAAAAGTGATGCGGGATGATACGGTTCTGGTGTCTGTAATGTATGCCAACAATGAAATCGGAACCATTCAGCCGATTGCAGAATTGTGTAAAATCGCACATAAAAACGGTGCGTTGTTCCATACAGATGCAGTACAGGCAGTGGGACAGATTCCGATTGATGTAAAAGCACTTGATGTGGATCTGTTAAGTATGAGTGCACACAAGTTGCATGGGCCGAAGGGTGTTGGTGCACTCTATATAAAAGAAGGAATTAAACTGCAGCCCTTCCAGCACGGCGGTGCGCAGGAGCGTGGGCGTAGGGCTGGTACCGAAAATGTTCCGGCAATTGTCGGTTTTGGAAAAGCAGCAGAACTGGCGATGAGACGTCTGGCAGGGGAGCAGACAGTAAAGACGGTAACTGAACAACGGCTCAGAGACTATTTGATTAATCGGATATTGACAGAGATTCCTTATGCGCGGCTTACCGGCCATCGCACACAGCGTCTGCCCGGAAATGCAAGTTTTTGTTTCCAATTTACCGAAGGTGAGGCGTTGTTGGTTCTCTTTGATATGGAAGGAATCTGTGCATCCAGCGGCTCGGCGTGTACGACCGGTTCAAGAGAACCGTCCCACGTCCTGACCGCCATCGGAGTTCCGCCGGAAGTGATTCGTGGCTCCATCCGCCTTACCTTAAGTCATGAGACAACACAGGAAGAGATTGATTATACGATAGAAAAGATGAAAGAAATCATAGCAAAAGCACGTTCTTTGTCACAGGATTATGCCGATATGGTGAAACGAAGATAAGTCCGTATACGGCAAAGGATGAGGGAGCAGCAGGAATGGGAAAGAAGATTGTTGTCGGTATGTCCGGCGGAGTGGATTCTTCCGTGGCGGCATATCTGTTGAAAAAATCAGGATATGAAGTGATCGGTGTTTCCATGCGGATGTGGTGTCCGAAGGAGGATAGTGGCGCTGCTGATGTAACAGGGGATGCAAGAAAAGTAGCAGAACAGTTGGGGATCGAGTTTCAGACACTGGATTTTCAGGAGGAGTTTCGCCACGCGGTTATGGATTATTTTGCAGGAGAATATCTGCTTGGAAGAACGCCGAACCCCTGCATTGCCTGCAATCGCTTTATCAAGTGGGAAGCACTTCTTGCACGGGCAAAGGTGCTTGGGGCAGAGGGCATTGCAACCGGACATTATGCGAAGGTTGTTACACTTGAGAACGGACGTTATGCAGTCAGTCGGGCAGCAAGCAGTACAAAGGATCAGACTTACGCGCTGTATCGCCTGACCCAGGAACAGCTTGCGTCTACCTTGATGCCGCTTGGCGAATATGAGAAAGATACGATTCGCGAAATTGCAAAAGAGATCGGCTTGCAGGTGGCAGACAAAAAAGACAGTCAGGAAATCTGCTTCATTCCGGATCATGATTATGTAAGTTTTATAAAAGAATACACCGGCGCAGAAAGTTTGCCGGGGAACTTTGTCAGTACAAGCGGAGAGCGGATGGGAATACACGGCGGAATTATCAACTACACTGTGGGACAAAGAAAAGGGCTGGGAGCATTCGGACGTCCTGTTTTTGTGAAAGAGATCCGTCCCGAGAGTAACGAAGTTGTGCTCGGAAGCGGGGATGAGGTGTTCCAACAGGAACTCATCTGCGACAGCCTGAACGGTATGGCAGTGGAACGTTTTGACGAAGGTGACGAAGTAGTAGCAAAAATCCGTTACAGTCACAAAGGGGCCCCCTGTATCCTGCATCCGGTTGGTGCGGACAAGTTGCGTGTTGAGTTTATGGAACCGCAACGTGCGATTACTCCGGGACAGGCTGTTGTGTTCTATCGTGGAGATCTTGTACTCGGCGGAGGAACCATTTGCAGTGGCTTGAGATGAGAGGAATATTATGGCATTTGATGGAATTGTAATCTCTGCACTTGCAGAGGAATTAAGAGAAAAACTGGTTGGCGGACGTATCGTAAAGATTAGCCAGCCGGAAAAAGAAGAACTGATTTTGACGATTAAGAATTATGATCAGTATCGCTTGTTTCTGTCAGTGGGAGCTGGACTTCCGCTCGTGTATCTGACCGAGGAGAATAAACCGGCACCGCTTACTGCACCGAATTTCTGTATGCTGCTTCGTAAGTACCTGAACAGTGCCAGGATTCTCGAGATTGAGCAGCCGGAATTTGAACGTACGTTACGTATGAAAATTGAGCATCTGAATGAACTCGGGGATCTCTGCGTGAAATACCTGATTGTAGAAATCATGGGAAAGCATAGCAATATCATTTTCTGTGATGATGAACTGAAGGTAGTAGATAGTATCCGTCATGTTTCCGGCATGGTAAGTTCCGTACGTGAGGTGCTTCCGGGAAGAGAGTATTTTATACCGAATACCGGTGATAAAACGGATCCGTTAACAATTGGAAGAGAGGCTTTTGTTGCAAACGTATTATCGAAGCCAATGGCGGCGGCCAAGGCAATCTATCAGTCACTGAACGGTATCAGCCCGCAGGCAGCAAATGAGCTTTGTTATCGGGCAGGTGTAGATGCAGACCGTCCGTCGAATACCTTATCCGAGGTGGAAAAAGCAGCACTTGCGGAACATTTTGAACGTTTGAAGAAACTGATTACAGAGAAACAGTTTACTCCGTTGTTGTACTGTAAAGATGAAGAACCGGTGGAATATGCCGTGATGGAACTTCAGTGTTACAGCGAGATGGAAACAGTGGAATTTGATTCGGTATCGAAATTGCTACAGCATTTTTATGCTGCACGGAATCAGTCGGCAAATATTCGACAGCATTCTGCGGAACTGCGTAAACTGGTTGCGACATTTTATGAGCGCGCCATCCGTAAGCTGGATTTACAGAGCCAACAGCTCCGTGATACGGAAAAACGCGAAAAATACAAGGTGTACGGAGAACTTCTGACTACCTATGGTTATACGGCAGAGCCGGGAGCAAAGATGCTTACGGTGGTGAATTATTATGACGGGCAGGAGATTACGATACCGCTTGATGAGACAATGACCGCAATTGAGAATGCGAAGCACTATTTTGAACGTTACAGTAAGCAGAAACGTACGGCAGAGAACCTGGAAAAACTGATTCCGGAGACAGAGAGTGAAGTGTGGTATCTGGATTCAGTGCGGACTGCATTAGATCTTGCGGCAACGGAACGTGACCTGGCACAGATTCGTGAAGAACTGGCAGCAGGCGGTTATGTGAAGAAACTTCATAAGTTTTCAAAAGATGCGAATAAGAAAGGAAAGAATGCAGGCAAAGGAAAACAGGCAGTGAGTAAGGCTGCGGCTGATATCCTGCATTATATTTCCTCTGATGGATATGACATTTATGTAGGCAAGAACAATATCCAGAACGAAGAACTTACCTTTAAACTCGGTGAAGGAGGAGACTGGTGGTTCCATGCGAAGGGGATTCCGGGGTCCCATGTGTTGGTAAAGGCAAATGGTGAGGAGATGCCCGACCGTGTTTATGAGGAAGCGGGGGCACTGGCTGCGTATTATTCTTCCGCAAGAGGAGCACAGAAGGTTGAAGTCGATTACACGTTGAAAAAAAATATCCGTAAGCCGGGCGGCGGACGTCCCGGATTTGTGGTATACTATACGAACTATTCGCTGGTGGCAGACGGCAGAGAACCCAAATTACAGCTTGTAAAAGAATAACAATATATCTATTAGGAAAAACAGTGTTATAAATGAGAAAGACAGAGGGTAGAAAGAGTTGATTCGAGCAGATTATCATGTACACAGTCATTTTTCCGGCGATTCGAAAGAAAACCCGGAGAATATCATAAAATATGCAATGAGCAAGGGCTTGGATACCCTGTGCTTTACCGATCATATGGATTACGAATATTGGTATGAACCGGCTGGGATATTTGAGGTGGACGTACCGAAGTATTTTGACGCCTTGCTTCGCCTAAAAGAACAGTATGCAGGGAAATTCAATGTACGTATCGGTATCGAATTGGGGCTCAGGGATGAGCCGGACCTATTAGAATCCGTAAGAGAACGGTACCGTACTCTTGTGACAGAGAATCCGTTTGACTTTGTCATCGGTTCAACGCATCAGATGGTTTATGTGGATCCGGTATATCCGGAATTCTGGGAAAACAGAACCCAGCGCGAAGGTATGGAGATGTATTTTGCCTCCGGTTTGAAAAACATTGTAAACAATGATTTCTTCGATACTTACGGACATCTGGACTACCTGATTCGTTATGCAAACGGAGATAAGTCACAATATACATATCGTGATTATGCCGATTTGATTGAGCCGATGTTGAAAGAACTGATTGCGCGCGGTAAGGCATTGGAGATTAACTCAAAAGGCTTAACGCCGTCTTATGGGACAAATGCCCCCAATCCGGGAAGGGAAGTGTTGACGCGTTACCGTGAATTGGGCGGCGAGTTGATTACTGTTGGTTCAGATGCGCATGTGGCAGAAGGAGTCGCTTTGTACTTTGACCGGGTAGAGGAATTGCTCAAGGATATCGGGTTCAAATACTACGCCGTGTTCGAGAACCGCAAACCGCAGATGAGAAAATTTGTGTAGATTGTTAAACTTTTATGAAATCCGGGGAAACTATTTGACAGCATAGGATAAAATCCCTATGATGTGTTACATTAGAGTTTTTCGCAGGAATGTATGTATTCCGGGACGAAAAGCGTCCTTGGAATGGAGGAAGTTATGAAGTGGTTGTATAAAGCGGAACGTAAATTTGGAAAATATGCGATATCGAATTTGATGAAGTATATTGTGTTTCTGTATGTGATCGGATTTGTTCTGACGTTGACGATGCCGGAATTCTATTACAGCTGGCTGGCACTGGATATCGAAAAGATTCTGCAGGGACAGGTATGGCGTGTGGTGACGTTTTTAATTCAGCCGCCGGACAGCAATATATTCTTTGTATTAATCAGTGTATATCTGTATTATATGATTGGTACTTCACTGGAAAATGCGTGGGGAAGTTTCTTGTTTAATTTGTACTTCCTGATGGGAATTGTATTTAATATTCTGGCCGCTGTGATTTTCTATGCGATTACGGGATTGAGTTACCCGATCGGGATTGAATACATTAACCAGTCACTGTTTTTTGCATTTGCGGCACTGTACCCGAACATGCAGTTTACGCTGTTTTTCCTGATTCCGATCAAAGTAAAATATCTTGCATGGATTTACGGAGCACTGATGGGATATGAGGTACTCTCTAATATCAGCATGGGAATCCGCACCGGGCAGTTGCTGTTTATCGGTTTTGCGCTTGCGGTTGTGGTAGCGATGGCAAACTTCCTGATTTTCTTCTTCATGACAAGGAATTACAAACGGATGTCTCCGGCACAGATGAAGCGGAAAGCAGCATTCAAACGGGAGATACACAATGCAGAACGCTCCAGAGGACAGGCAGTATACCGGGATGGACATACTGTGATAACCCGGCACAAATGTGCAGTCTGCGGACGCTCGGAGCTCGATGACGACAATCTGGAATTCCGTTTCTGTTCCAAGTGCAACGGAAACTACGAATACTGTTCGGACCATCTGTTTACGCATGAGCATGTGAAGTAACATGCTCATGATACACACCTGTCAAATGACATACGAAACATTGGAGGATATATGGCAAAGCAAAAAGACATGAAAATATTACTTTCCCGGATGATGGATACTTACCACCGCTATGCCGGTTTACAGTTTCCGATTTATGATTACAACCTGTATGAATTGTGCAGGGAAGGCGGGGATATGGATCCTGCATTGACCGGTCAGCTTCGCGATGCAATTGCAGGATATTTTGCAGGTAAGGCAGTCGAAGAACTTCTTTGTAAATTGAAAGAATTGCGGAGTGCGGTTGTGGAAAAGATGGAAGCGGTCAGTGCATATACCGACAGCTTTACCATCTATGAGTACATATTAAACCGTATGGAATTAAAGTTTTCCGGCGAGGACAAGCCGATTGATGATGAGGTACAGGCAAAAGAGCTTCTGCAGCGGGTGTTTACAGGAAATGACCAGTCTGCACTCAATGTAAAGGTACAGGTGCTGTTGTCACAACTTCCGGTACGTATGACCCGCGCAAAATTTTTTGATATGATCGAAGACAGTTTAAAACTGTACGAGAACAGTGAGCAGGAAGCAGTAGAGAAGTTTATCTACATGATTCGTAGTGCTGCCGGCATCTACCAGCCGAAGAGAAAGCCCGAATTTACTGCACTGGCAGAGGCGGAAGCTGAGTTTTCATCTGCAAGCTATAAAGAAATGGGTGAAACAGAATACATGGAACTGACTGACCGGATGCAGGACGTGGTAGCCGAACTGAATGAACTGTCGGATTATTATACTGCATTACAGGAAGTGATAAATCAGTTCTATGTATTGATATCGACCTGTGAACTTGCAGGGGAAGAAGCAAAAACAGCGGCAGAGAGCATGATGGGAATATCCCGTTATATCGCAGAGCAGGCCGGAAAAACAGAGCCGGAGGAACTTCCGGATGAATTGATGGAATTGTTTGCTTATGCGGAAGGCAAATTAGAACGCCTTGCAGAAGAAGTGGCAAAAGGCAAAGCTCTGCAGTCAGATCTCTTAGATTACAGTGCGGAAGGATTGAAAAATGAAGGTCTGGCAGAACAGAGCAGAATGTTGGAACTCTGTGCGGCACTGAACTCTGGCAGTTTGTTTGTGAATCTGGACGAAGAGGATAATATCGAACCGGCGGACGCTGCATTTATCAATCAGGCAACGAAATTGTTACAGGAAGAGATGGAACAGCGTCTGGAAAACAAAGAAATGCCGGTGAAGCGTGCAGTGATGGCAGCAGTGCTGAAAGAACTTCCGGTGTTCTTCCGTTCCCAGAAAGAAGTGATGGAGTATGTGCAGTATTCCTTGGAGAACTGTAGAGATTATTCGGAAAAACGAATTTCACTTGATTTGCTCCACGAAGCATTGGATGAGTTTGAATAAAAGTCTGTATTTTCCGCGAAGGGTGTGTTATAATCTGATATGATTGTATGGGCAAATGATTTGCGATGCAGTGAAAAAACAGAAAAAGCCGGACGCCGTATGAAACGCCGCGTTCAGACCGGTAGAATTTTATCGCATTTGTACTGTGTTGCGATACCGCAAAATAAACAAAATGTGCTGGATATTATTCCGGCACGTGAATTGAAACAGCGGCCGTATCGCGAGATGGCGGTTAAAGTGATTGGCATTGCCAAAGGCGAGGCAGAAGCAAGGGAATTGGTGCGTCAGATAATCGAGGAACTGTATCAGAAGACCGGAGGATTTGACGCGGAATCATATTTTAAGTAGCGCTGGCAGATGGGGACGGAAACAGTATGGGGTTCTTGCAAGTGATATGGTTGATATTAAAAATACTCGGAATCCTGTTTGCTTCCGTAATCGGACTGCTGTTGCTTGCTGTGGTACTCCTGTTATTTGTACCGGTAAGATACCGGTTACAGGGACATAAAGCAGAGGACTATGCTGTTGAGGCCAAAATATCGTGGCTTCTGCATCTGGTGCGGGTACGTCTGGGGTATTCGTCCGAACATAAGCTGCATTATGAAGCGCGCGTTTTGTGGTTTTTGTTCCTAAGTAACGACGAAGCATGGAAAACAGCAAACGAGGAAAAGAAAAAGCGTAAAGCTGAGAAAAAAGCCCAAAAACAAAAAGAAAAGCGTGCAAAAGCCAAAGCAAAACGAAAAAAACAGAAGCAAAAGTCAGGAAAACAGACATCAGTTGTTTCGGCCGAAAAGAAAACGCAGACAGATGCTTCAATATCACAGAAGCAGGCGGAATCAGAAGAAAAAAATTCTTATGATGAGACGCAGATGGCGGATACCGGGACAGAAAGATCTGCGGAGAAAAAGAAGAGTCTGTTTGCAAGGATTCGGGACAAGATAAGAAGTATTCTTCAAACGATCAAAGAAAAATGCAGTGCGATTTGGAAGAGGATAAAGGCACTGTGGCAGAAAGCAGACAATATCGTTACATTCCTGAAGAATGAGACCAACAAGGCAGCGTTTGGTGCAAGCTGGACGACATTGGTACAGATATTAAAGCACCTCGGGCCGACAAAGATAAGAGGATATCTGGCGTTTGGCATGGAGGATCCTGCGACGACCGGATATGTTCTGGCGATACTCGGAATATTCTATGGCAAATACGGGAAGAGTTTCAGTATCCGGCCGAATTTTGAAGAAAAGCAGCTGGAGAGTGAAATCAGGGCCAAAGGCAGAATCCGGATGAGCCGCCTGTTGTATCTGGCATTGAAATTATGGAAGAACAAAGAGTTTAAGAGTTTACTTGATAATATAGAACAACTTAAGTCTGACACAAAGACGAATGGAGGATGAGTATGGCAGAGAACACTTTTTTAGCAACAGTAGAATCCCTCTTTAAGGGAATGGATGGATTTATTACGACCAAGACGGTTGTGGGTGATGCAGTACGTTTTGAGGATGGTACGATTATTCTTCCGCTTGTCGAAGTGAGTTTTGGTGTCGGTGCCGGAGCGTTTAATGCAAATGGCAAGAACAATGCCGGCGGCGGTATGGGAGGTAAGATTACGCCGAGTTCCGTACTTGTAATCCAGAACGGCAGTGCACGTCTTGTAAATGTGAAGAATCAGGACACGGTAACGAAACTGATTGATATGGTGCCGGATTTGATTGATAAGTTTAAGAAAGATTCCAAAACAAAAGAGGCAGAAAAGAAGGTAGACGAGCAGGCAGTTGAGATTGCGAAAGACGCGAACCAATAGTCCGGAAGAATCCGAAGGAATCGGATTACAAATTTATAAAAAATGCTTGCAATTAGAAATTCTTTCTGATAGAATGTTCATGTTTGCAAATAATCGTGCTTTTTTGGCGGAGAACAGATCTGAACCCGACGTATGCACGAACATATATTTTTTAACTCAAGGAGGTGCATACTCATGGCAAGATGTGCAATGTGTGATAAGGCGGCTCTGTTCGGAAAGGCAGTAAGCAAGACCAGAAGTCACGTATCCCGTAGAACGAATAAGATGTGGAAGTCCAACATCAGAAGCGTACGTTTGAACGTAGGCGGAAACAATAAGAAGATGTATCTGTGTGCTTCATGTCTTAGAACTATGCGTAAGGCAACTGCTGAATAAGTAGTGATATAAGCGTCGCGATTGCGGCGCTTTTTTCATTTTTGCGTCAATGTATGAGTAATGGGAAGCCAAAAATTCAGCATTTACAGAACAGATAATAGGATAAAAAATAAAACAGGATAATTAGCAAAAGTGAGAAAAAGGCGTGACGGAGAAACAGCATGATTGTCATGCCGACCGCAATCCAGAAGAAGATAAAACCAATCATTCGACGCATGATTTTTCCTGTGATTTTTTATTTTGTAATATTATATGCATCGCAAAAGAAAAGAATATCGCATAAAAGGGTTTCCTTTTTTGGAATAATACTGTATAATACCATGAGAATACGCTTTGGATAGGGGGATCATATGAACGGAACAATGAATACGCAGTTAGGCGAGATTCTGGTAAATACGGATGTGATTGCAAAATACGCTGGTTCTTCCGCGATTGAGTGCTTCGGCGTTGTCGGTATGGCATCCATCAAGATGAAGGATGGTCTTGCAAAGCTTCTGAGAATGGAAAATTTGAATCAGGGCGTTGATGTTCTGGTTGAGGACAATAATATTACAATCAATCTTCACATCATTGTTTCTTATGGTGTAAGCATTTCCGCAGTTGCCGAGAACTTGATTGGCAATGTCAGATATAAGGTAGAGGAGTTCTCCGGCCTGAATGTTGTAAAGGTAAATGTGTTTGTAGAAGGCGTGCGCGTCATTGATTGATATTAAGGAGGAAACAAAAGTGGTCTTGAAAACAATTGATGCCGCATTGCTAAAGAAAGCATTTCTTTCTGCGGCAAAAAGCATCGAGCGAAAGAAAGAAATCATCAACGAACTAAATGTATTTCCGGTTCCGGATGGTGATACCGGTACGAATATGACTTTGACTATCATGTCTGCAGCAAATGATGTTGCAAGACTTTCTGATCCGTCGATGGAACAGTTAGCGAAGGCGATTTCGAATGGTTCTCTTTGTGGGGCAAGAGGTAACTCCGGCGTTATTCTTTCCCAGTTACTTCGTGGTTTTACGAAAGAGATCCGCAGCAGTGAGGCAGTGGATGTGCCGTTAATGGCAGCTGCATTTGCCAAGGCAGTTGAAACCGCGTATAAGGCAGTTATGAAGCCGAAGGAAGGAACTATCCTGACGGTAGCAAGAGGCGGTGCGGAACGTGCTCAGGAGCTGGTAAATGAGACAGATGACCTGATTGTATTCGGTGAAGAAGTACTCAAGAAGATGGAAGAAGTACTTGCATATACACCGGAACTTCTTCCGGTATTGAAAGAAGCAGGTGTCGTAGACTCCGGCGGACAGGGCCTTTTGGAGATTGTAAAGGGTGCTTATGATGCGATTCTCGGAAAAGAGATTGATTTCTCTGTTCCGGTATCCAGTGTGCAGAGTGCAGCACCGGCAAGAATGTCTTCTGAGAATATCTCTACCTCGGACATTAAGTTTGGATATTGTACCGAGTTTATTATTTATCTTGAAAAAGAATATACAGAGAAGACAGAAGAGGATTTCAAGGCATATCTTGAGTCAATCGGTGATTCGATTGTAGTGGTTTCTATGGATGACGTGGTAAAGGTGCATGTACATACCAACGATCCGGGTAATGCATTACAGCGCGCACTGACTTACGGAAGTCTGTCCAGAATTAAGATTGACAATATGCGTGAAGAGCACAACGAAAAGCTCTTGAAAGAAATGGAAGGAAGCGTTGCTGCAACAGAGGCAGCGTCAGAAGAGCCGGCAGAGCATAAGCAGTATGGATTTATTGCAGTATCCATCGGTGCAGGTGTGAATGAAATCTTTACCGGACTCGGTGTGGATTATATTATCGAAGGCGGTCAGACTATGAATCCGAGTACGGAAGATATGCTGAACGCAATTGCAAAGCTCAATGCCGATAATATCTTCATCCTTCCGAACAATAAGAATATTATCCTTGCAGCTGAGCAGGCAATGCGCATGACGAAGGATAAGAACATTATCGTTCTTCCGAGTAAGAATGTTCCGCAGGGTATCGCAGCATTGATCGGTTTTGTACCGGAAGATGATGTTGACGTGAATACGGAAAACATGAAGGAAGAGATGACCCGCGTAAAGACCGGTCAGGTGACTTACGCAGTACGTGATACCAGCCTGAATGGTGTTGAGATCAAGCAGGGCAACATCATGGGTATTGGTGATTCCGGCATTCTGTCGGTGGGCGAAGAGGTAGAAGATACTGCATTTGCCATGGTAGAAG
>JAZNXH010000041.1:0-7032 GCA_045593785.1 Lachnospiraceae bacterium | reverse complement strand
CCAAAATCTCTGTACTGCATAATAAACCTCCATTTACATTATTTGAATTCATTTTATCATATTTTCCTGTAATTTACTACTATTATATAAAAAACACCCCTGAAAATTAATTTCTCAGGGGCGTATAAGTCTTTATTATATAATTATAAATTTTCTACTGCTGCTCTTTCGATTGGAAGACCTGCTTTGTAGCGTTCGATAAACTTGTCAAAGCCTGCTACATCATCAGCGTTTGGCTCAAGTGTTACTGACTTCTGACCTGCGAAAATCTTGTTGTTAAGGAAGTCATCAAGTGTTTCGCCTTCTGCCTTGTTTACAAGGTATGATGCAAGAAGTGCAATACCCCAAGCTCCACCTTCACCTGCTGTTTCCATAACAGAAACCGGTGTGTTCATAGCAGCTGCAAGGAATGACTGACCTACAACAGGAGTCTTAAATAATCCGCCGTGGCCTGTAACCTTGTCACACTTAACGCCTTCTTCCTTCATAAGGATATCAAGACCTACCTTTAATGCACCAAGTGATGTATATAAGTTAACTCTTACAAAGTTTGCAAGGTTGAATTTGCTTTCCGGTGTACGAACAACCATTGGACGACCTTCTTCAAAGCCTGTAATATGCTCACCGGAGAAATAATTGTATGCGAGTAATCCGCCGCAATCTGCATCTCCTTCCATAGCTTTGTTATATAAAGTGCTAAACAATTCGTTCATATCCACTTTCATGCCAAAGCTCTCTGCAAATTCTTTGAAGATATTAACCCATGCATTCAAATCAGAAGTACAGTTGTTGCAGTGAACCATTGCAACCGCCGCTCCCGTAGGAGTGGTAACTAAATCGATTTCATCGTATGCCTGTGATAAATCCTTCTCAAGTACTGCCATGGAGAAAGAAGATGTACCTGCTGAAACATTGGCTGTACGCTTAGCCACCGCATTGGTTGCTACCATACCCGTTCCTGCATCCCCTTCCGGAGGACATAAAGGAATACCTGCTTCTAAGTTACCGGAAACATCAAGAAGCTTAGCACCTTCTTCTGTTAATACGCCTGCATCTTCACCGGCAACAAGTACGCCCGGCATAATGTCTTCCAGTTTCCATGGGAAGCCTTTGTCCGCTACCAGTTCATCGAACTGTGCGATCATTTTCTTATTGTAATATTTTGTATCGGAATCAATTGGGAACATACCGGAGTTTTCACCGATACCAAGCACCTTTTTGCCTGTTAATTTCCAATGGATATAACCTTCCAATGTAGTAATGTAATCGATATCTTTTACATGCTCTTCGCCATTTAATATAGCCTGATACAAATGAGCAATACTCCATCTCTGCGGAATATGGAAATTAAACAGTTCTGTCAGTTCCACGGAAGCCTGCTCTGTAATCGTATTACGCCAGGTACGGAATGGCACAAGCAGATTGTCCTCCTTGTCAAACGCCATATATCCGTGCATCATGGCACTAAAACCAAGTGCAGAAAGCCGTGTAATCTCTGTATCGTATTTTTCTTTTACATCTTTCAAAAGGCTTGTATAGCAGTCCTGCAGGCCGCCCCAGATATCATCAAGGCTGTAAGTCCATACACCGTTCTCATAACGGTTTTCCCAATCATGGCTTCCCATTGCAAGCACTTCGTTTGCTACATCCACCAATACCGCCTTAATACGAGTTGAACCGAACTCAATACCAAGTGCAGCCTTTCCTTCGCATATTATCGTTTTTGCTTCCATCTGATTCATATCGTTTCCTTCTCTTTCACCGTTTTAGCAGACTTATGTTTCTCTTTTCAGTCTCTGATTTTTATTTTAAATCATTGCTCCAAGAATGCAAGTCATTTTTACTTTTTGAAACGAATTATTCCTTTGTTCTAAATTTCGCTTTCAATCATACGGTATCCCACACCCATTTCTGTAAAAATGTACTTCGGCTCACCCGGATTTTTCTCCATCTTCCGGCGGATATTTGCCATATTCACGCGCAGAATCTGGTTGTCCGTTCCACTGTTTGGTCCCCAGATGCTTCGGATAATAGAATCGTAGGTCAATACTTTTCCGGCATTACGCGCCAGCAAAGTCACGATATTATACTCTGTCTGTGTCAGATGTACATCAACATTGTCAATCATCACGCGCCGCTTATCAAAGTCCAATAAAAGTTCACCATTCTTAAATTGTGTGGGGGCCTCCGAAGACCACAAACCTTCCGCATTCCTTGCATGACGCAGCGCAGTACGGACTCTGGCAAGAAGTTCACCTGTTCCAAACGGCTTGGTAACATAGTCATCCGCTCCCAGATCTAATGCCTTAACCTTATCCTGCTGACTGGAACGTGCTGAAACTACAATTACCGGTATCTGTGTCCAACTTCTCAAACTCGCCAGCACTTCCATTCCGTCAATGTCCGGCAACCCCAAATCCAAAATAATCAGGTTTGGACAATACGTTGCAGTCATATGCTTGGCTTCCGCACCGGTTCTTGCATGTTCTACTTTATATTGATTTGCCGTTAAAATTGTTGAAATAAAGTTTGCAACGTTCTTATCGTCTTCTACTAACAGAATTGTACACTTATTCCCCATCTTATTTCCTTTCCATAAACCATTGTTGAACTTTGCTTCTATACATCTTCTGCCCGCTATCGGTCTGTTGCGGAACTATTCCCCTGCTCCGTCAACAGGAAGAACAAATTTGAAAACCGCGCCATGCTCCGGTTTTTTCTTGTTCTCTGCCGTCATAACTCCGCCGTGAACTTTTACAATCGTCTGACAAACTGACAACCCGATACCCATGTTTCTGCGCTTATCTCCGGATTCTTCGTAATTATGATAAAAGCTTTCGGAGAATATGTGCGGCAGAACTTCTTCCCGAATTCCCGTTCCGTCATCAATCACCTCAAACACAGCCATGCCGTTTTCTTTTCTAAGTCCCAGTGAAATAGCGCTTACCGGTCCGGCATGATGCACTACATTTTCCATCAGATTGATTAATACCTGTTCAATCAAAATCGGATCCACCGAAATTTGTATATACTCATCCGGAACCTTTACATTGACTTCCATCTCCGGATAACGTTTCCGAAACTTTGTAACTGCTTCTGCAACAATCTCTTCTGCAGCTTCCTCTGTCTTCTGTATATCAGCCTTATGTTCTTCGTCAATCCGTGTTACAGACAAAAGATTCTCCACCATACGCAACAACCATTGCGCTTCTTCATTAATGCTGCGTACCAATTTTTTCTGTTCTTCCGAACTGATTTCTCCTTCATTATCCATAAGTGCTGAACTTGCACCCATAATTGAGGTTAAAGGCGTCCTGATATCATGCGACACCGCGCGGAGCAGATTACCGCGCATCTTTTCCTTCTCCGCACTCAGTTTCATCTGATTCTGCCGTTTCGTCTGCGTTGTCAGTGCGCCTGTAGTAATCGCCACTACCAACATACACCCGATGGTCAATGGATAACCAGCCATTGTGAAATTCAATCCGAAAATCGGTTCCGTAAAGAAAAAATTCACCAATACAATACTGATAAGTGACGCCACCATACCATAAAGGTAGCCTTCTGTAAAACGTGACACCAAAAACACCGCAAACAGGAACACCATGGAAGTACTCGCAGCTTCGGGTTCAATCACCAAAAATATTTCACAAGTAATCAGGGCAGTCAAAAGAATGCCACACATGATTGTGAAATCCTTCCACGAGAATGTAATCCACTTCCGCCATCGTTTTTCTCGTTGTCCGCTCCTCATATTTCCCTCTTTTCTTAATGTTTGTATCAAGGATTTTTCTCACATTACCGTACAAATTATATCATATTCCAAAACCTTAATACAACTGCAAGCCCGTTAAGCATTCGTTAACATTTCTGCACGGAAATATCCTTCTCCTGCATATATATTTCGTTAAGAAAACGTACAAAAAACGTATAGAAATATCTCCACATAATTTACCGTTTTCGCTTTCTTTGGTAGATTAGATTTAGGGTGACATATCTTATAACATGTTTCACCATACTATAAACTATATTAAGGAGTATATACCATGGAAGTTTTATATGAAAACCTACTGCTCTTAAACTGGCAGCACGTAGTCATGTGGATTATCGGTGGCATCCTGATTTACTGTGCCATCAAAAAAGACATGGAACCGACCTTGCTGCTGCCGATGGGATTTGGTGCAATTCTCGCTAACCTGCCCATGTCCGGCGCTGTAACCCAGATTCATGAAGGAATTGCAGAAATCGGTGTTTTGGACGTCTTGTTCGATGCCGGAATTGCGAACGAACTGTTCCCGCTCCTTCTGTTCATCGGTATTGGTGCCATGATTGACTTCGGACCGCTCCTTTCGAACCCGAAGCTGATGCTGTTTGGTGCAGCCGCACAGTTTGGTATCTTTTTCACTTTAAGCGTGGCTTCTCTCCTTGGTTTCGAGTTGAAGGATGCAGCGTCTATTGCAATTATCGGTGCCGCCGACGGCCCGACATCCATCTTCGTGGCAAACTATCTACATTCGAATTACATCGGCGCAATTATCGTAGCTGCTTATTCTTACATGGCACTCGTTCCGATTGTACAGCCGCCGGTAATCAAGCTCTTAACCACAAAGAAAGAGCGTATGATCCGTATGCCGTACGAACCGAAATCCGTTACCAAGCTGACACGTATTCTGTTCCCGATTTTTGTTACCATGATTACCGGTCTTGCAGCACCGCGTGCCGTTGCCTTAATCGGTTTCCTGATGTTTGGTAACCTGCTCCGTGAATGTGGTGTTCTTAACGCACTTTCGGAAAGCGCTCAGAAGGTTCTTGCAAACCTCATCACCCTGTTGCTTGGTCTTACCGTAGCAACCAAGATGCAGGCAGAAGCATTCCTGAACGTACAGACACTCCTGATTCTCGGTCTCGGTCTGGTAGCATTCATCTTCGATACCGCAGGTGGCGTTCTGTTTGCTAAGTTCCTGAACCTGTTCCTGAAGAAAAAAGTTAACCCGATGATTGGTGCAGCCGGAATCTCCGCATTCCCGATGTCCTCCCGCGTTGTTCACAAGATGGGCCTTGATGAAGACCCGTACAACTTCCTCCTGATGCACTCGGCAGCAGCGAACGTTTCCGGCCAGATTGCTTCCGTAATTGCCGGCGGACTGATTCTCGGCTTACTGTAATCTGACTCTCACAGAAAGGAATAGAGATTATGAATTTAAATATTGATGCGTTTATGAACTCCCTTCCCCTGATGGGAAAAGGAATGTTAGGTATCTTCGTAGTTACTATTGTCATCATCATCATGATTGCCTTGTTGAACAAGGTTACTTCTGCAAAGCAGACAGAAGAATAACAAATACGTTATTTTCAAAATATCATTAAATCCCAAAACATTTGTTAAGGTATCCCTGCAAGTCTCCGACTTAAGGGGATACCTTATTTTTTGTATAAATACTCCTTCTTCGGTAAATACTTCACATATATCAAACCGAAAGGAGAGCAATATGCAATTATCCGAAAAAGAATTATCCTCTATCAACGACCTTCTCTCAGAAGAAGAACTTCTTACCAAGAAGTTCAAGATGCTCGCCGAACAGGCTACCGATACCGAACTGAAGGACAAGTTTACCGATATTTCCAAGCGTCATCAGCAGCACTTTAACTCGCTCTATAAGCTATTAGGTTAACCCCGGTCCCAAGCAAAACATTCCGAATGGAGGAAATTATGAATCAGACATTTACCGAAAAAGAAATCCTCGGCGATGCACTCGCCGCACAAAAAGCATCCACCGGACATTTCAACACCTTTGCGAATGAATGTGTTCATGAAAATGTACGCCAGGTTATGCTAGACATCCTGGAAGAGGAACACAATATCCAGCAGGACGTATTCTGCTGCATGCATGATAAGGGCTATTATCCGACTCCGGCAGCAGAAGAAAAGAAGATCAATGAAACCAAGCAGCGTTACTGTCAGTGTTACGGTGATTGCACAAAGTAACCCTTGCACACCTTTGAACCAAGAACGCAAAACAAAAGGGATTCCCAAAGTCATGCGTTGACTTGAGGAATCCCTCTTTTCTTTTTTATCATATATCAATTATCTGATATAGTCATATTACAGCAATTTTGCTCTCATTTCTTCTGCGTTCATCGGACTCAACAGTGCCGGTGCCACATCGAATACCGTCTTGCAACCGCTCTCACCATTTTTGCTCATGCGGTATGCTGCACGTGCATAAGCTACCAGAACACTGGAGGTAAACTCCGGATTAGAATCCAGTGTCAACCGGTACTCAATCGTCTCGGTGTTCTCACCATTCCAACCGGTATGACCGCTTCTTACAACCAAACCACCGTGTGCAAGACCGGCATGGTCTCGCTTCAGTTCTTCTTCCGTGATGAAATGCACCGTCGTCTGATAATCTGCAAAGTAGTTCGGCATCGTCTTGATTTCATTCTCAATACGTGCAAGATCTGCACCTTCCTCTGCTACCACAAAACATTCTCTCGTGTGCTTCTCTCCGGTCGTAAGTTTCGGGCACTCACCGGCACATACACGGTTGATGGCAGATTCAATCGGTATCGTGTACTGCTTCGCATCTTTCACACCCTCGATACGGCGGATTGCGTCTGAATGCCCCTGGCTGACACCCTTACCCCAGAAGGTATAAGTGGTTCCGTCCGGCAGTATACTCTCTGCATACAGACGGTTCAGCGAGAACAGACCCGGATCCCAGCCTACCGAGATCATTGCTACCTTGCCTGCCTGCTTTGCTGCTGCATCTACCGCTGCAAAATGCTCCGGAATCTTCGCATGGGTATCAAAGCTGTCCACTACATTGTAGTAAGCTGCCGCCTGAGGCGTCTGCTTCGGAAGATCCGTTGCGCTGCCACCGCAGAGAATCAGTACATCCACCTCATCCTTTCTTGCTTCCAGCTCCGAAATATGATATATCTTCGCCGTCTTGGTCTGTATCTCAACCTTCTCCGGCGCACGTCTAGTCATAACAAATACCAGTTCCATATCCGGGTTCTGGCGGATGG
>JAZNXH010000040.1:0-9609 GCA_045593785.1 Lachnospiraceae bacterium | reverse complement strand
TAAGACCAGCATATAGACGAGTAGCAGCATGCCGCTTGCCGAGGAAAGGGTCTTGCGAATGTTTTGCCGTTTCTGAAGCTTTGCCATCCGCACCAGCTCAGTCAGGCTTGTTTCAGAATCACTTTCCGTAATCTCGCCGGTTACAATATCCTGTATCTTAAGGTCGAGTAATGCGGACAGATTTTCAAGGATGCCGATATCGGGAAAGCTGTCACCGTTCTCCCAACGGGACACGGCCTTGTTCGATACACCCAACAGGTCTCCGAGCTCAAGTTGCGTATAACCTTTTTCAATGCGTTTGTTTTTGATTAGTTCACCGGTTTTGATTTTGTCCATAGGGCACCTCCGTGGTTGAATTGCTTTATCAAAATGTTACGAGGCATCCGGTGATTATGCAATCCATTGTAGCGAGAACCTGTGCCTTGATATAAGTCCAAGCGAAAGAAAACGTATTATTATTTCTCAGAAGGAAATCCATTAAACCAAGCACGTTCTTCAAACGGTCGTTTCCTCGGTCCGCGTACTTCTTCTGCGGCAACACCGACCGGAAGAAAACATATCAGTTCATATTCATCCGGAACGCCCAGAATCTGCGCCATCTGATAGCCGATGCGGTCAACATCGGTAATGTGTCCTTCATACCAGCAGCTCTGGTAACCGAGTTCCACGATGGCAAGGAGCATATTTTCAATGGCAGCACAGTAATCATGCGTAGCAAAGCAACGGTCGCGGTAAGCGATAATCCGGCGTGTCAGGACGCAGATCATTGCCGGTGCAGTCTCGCCTGCCGGGGGCTGAATGACTGCATGCAGTTTTTTCATAAGTTCCGGGTCATCAACGGCAATCAGACTGGTGGTCTGCTTGTTGCAGCCGGACGGCGCGTCTAAGCCTGCCTGCATGATGGTAATCAGGTCCTCGCGCGGAACCGGTGTGGGTAAGTATTTGCCACGGTAACTGTGGCGGCTGCGGATGGTATCAAGTGTGTTCATAGGTGCCTCCTATATATCGTTTTATTGTTTCGTCACTCCATACATGGACTTCAATGTAACGCTCCGGACCATGTGCACCATCGTCGTTCCAGTCCTGTGGGAGACCGTATTTTTCAATTACGTTCAGTATTTCGGGATAGGTGTACAGCTTGTGCCGGTATTCTTTGCCGTCGTTGATGGTCGGGCTGAAGGTCGGCATAGAGTCACCATAAGTAAAGGAAAGTGTTGCAGTATCAAATTCTTCAATCGGGATGCGGAGATAATTACAGTTCTCGAACCATGTGCTCAGCCAGGGACTATGCTCCACAACCATGTAGTGAGGTGCGAAGCGTTCTATCTTTCCGTTCTTTTTGGCAAATTCGGTTCGAAGAATGGTTTCGCAATTTCTACGGTATGGGACATACTTATCGTGGCGGGAAGCACATTGGGAATTGGGGCGTTCCTGCTTGATTTGCTCCATGAGTGCGAGGGCTTCATCAAAGGGCAAATCAGAGAGATTCCGAAACGGACCGACTGTTTTATCAAAATAATGATATAGATACATCCGCTTGCCTCCTTCTGCAGTATTGTACTATAATTATTATATAGAAAAAGGATATAATAATCCAGTATGAACTGTTACGTTATTCTATAAAAGCTTGGAGGACAACCATGGAAGATATCTATAAACGCGTGCGTGATTCTGAGACTTCGCAGGTACAGATTGTAATGTTGGAGCATATCAACGGATCGAACCGTCTGTTTGGTGGACAGTTAATTGCATGGATGGACGTACTGGCAGCAGTGGTAGCGCGCCGCCATTCGAACCGGAACGTGACAACGGCTTGTATTGATGACCTGCAGTTTAAGGCTCCGGCACATGTGAACGATACGGTGTTCCTGCACGGCAGAGTGACCTATGTCGGGAATACTTCGATGGAAGTGCGGGTGGATGCGTATACAGAAGGCTTAGACGGAGAACGTAAGCCGGTAAATACGGCATTCTTTACGATGGTTGCACTGGATGAGAATGAAAAGCCGGTGCGGGTACCGCGTCTACTGGTTGAAAGCGACGAAGAAAAGCGGAACTGGGATATGGCAAAGCAACGGAAGGAAATCCGCAACCGGGCAAGGCAGGAGCGGATGTAAGTTCGGAAGAAGTTCAAAATTTTGAGAGAAGAATTTTTTGCTTGCAAAGCAAAAAGGATTTGTATATAATAAGCACGACAATTAAACAGACGGGAGCTTGTGTTACAGGCTGAGAGGAAGATGTAATCTTCGACCGATAACCTGATTTGGATAATGCCAACGTAGGGATGACTGAGAGATACGTATATTTTCGGAAGTTACCAAATCAGGTGACTTCCGTTTTTTTGTTCCTTCCTGAAGGGTCAGGCGGATAGAAGGGGAGCGCCTTGTGTCTTGTATTTTGCGATGGGAACCCGTGTTTCGGGGTGAGAGGAGAAAAAAGATTCTCGACCGACGGAGCGAAAGCACCGGAAAAATACGAAAAGAAAGGTCAAGGTGTAACTATGAAACGTTCAAAAGCTTTATTGAAAATGATGGTATTGTCCATGTTGATTGCGTTGGGAGTTGTGATATCTCCCATCCTCCGTGTGGAGGGGATGTGTCCGATGGCGCATCTGATTAACATTGTGTGTTCGGTCTTCTTGGGACCGTGGTATTCGCTGTTGTGTGCGACTTTAATCGGTATCATCCGCATGCTCACGATGGGGATTCCGCCGCTTGCACTGACCGGAGCCATCTTCGGAGCATTCTTCTCCGGACTGTTTTACCGCTTGTCCAAAGGAAAGATCCTGTGCGCTGTGCTGGGTGAGGTGTTCGGCACCGGTATCATCGGAGCGTTGATGTCGTACCCGGTGATGACGTTCCTATGGGGAAAAGAAGGATTAACCTGGATGTTCTACATACCATCCTTTATCTGCGGAACGCTGATCGGAGGCAGTATTGCCTATGTTCTGTTGCGGAAATTTGCTGCGAACGGTATGCTGGCAAAGCTTCAGAGTATGCTGGATTCCAGAAGCTACATTGACAAAGGTAGTGAGCTGTCAAATGCACTTAGTATCGCAGCGGTCGGAGGCGTTGGGTTTGTCGTAATTAAGGTCGTGAGTGACATGTTCGGGCTTGAGGGAGCAGTTTGGAATTATGCTGCTTACGGTGTACTGATTATCGCTATTCCGGTTGCAGCTGTTTATCTGGTGATTAAGAAAATAAAGAAGGATAAGTCATGATAAATATTATACGAAATAGGGTGAAAGAAACGAAGCCGTTGATTCACTGCATTACCAATCCCATCTCGATTAACCAGTGCGCAAATGCCATACTTGCAGTCGGCGCACGGCCTATGATGGCGGAGCACCCGAAAGAAGTACAGGAAATTACGGAGAGCGCCGATGCTCTGCTGCTGAATCTGGGTAATATCACAGATGTAAGAATGAAGTCCATGTTGATTGCGGCAAAGGCAGCAAAACAAAAGGGGATACCGATTGTTCTGGATGCGGTCGGTGTTGCCTGTTCCGCGCTTCGAAGAGGGTTTGCCGCGGAGCTGTTAAAGTTGGTCACGCCGACGGTAATCAAAGGGAATTATTCGGAAATCAATGCGCTTTTTTATGTGGCTTACCGTTCTGTAGGCGTGGATGCCGATGCGGCGCTGGAGCCGGATAGCGTAAGCAGGACGGCAGTCGCTCTGGCAAAAACGAAGCAAACAGTGATACTTGCCAGTGGAGAGACGGACATTATCACGGACGGGAAATGTCTGGTATATGGACATAACGGAACGCCGCAGTTGACGACGGTGACCGGAACGGGGTGCATGTTGGGGGCACTGTGCGCAACTTATTTGTCGGGCGCAGGCCGGGCAAATTGCGTACAGGAGATCAAATTAGCGCAGGACGCGAAACGGTCAGAGGTGAAAGCAACAGATGCCGCAATTACCGCCTGTGCCGTGCTCGGCATCTGCGGAGAACTTGCCAAGACCGAAGCCGGCAGTGGCAACTTTATGATGAGGCTGATGGATGCGCTTTCTACGTTGAGGGACACAGAGTTGGAAGCATATTTAAGGACGGAGGAACGAGAAATTGAAAAAGTTTGATACCGGTTTGTATTTTATTACAGACAGTACGGGATTTGGTGAAGAAGAATTCCTGCAGAGAGTGGAATGCGCACTGCAGGGCGGAGTGAGCCTTATGCAGCTCAGAGAAAAGGTTGGATCCACACGGGAGTACATTGAACTTGCAGAAAAGGTACATGCGCTTGCGAAGCAATATTCCGTTCCAATAATCATCGATGACAGACTGGACGTGGCGATGGCAATCGATGCAGAAGGGGTTCATCTCGGACAAAGTGATATGCCGGTGGCAACTGCGCGCAAGCTCTGGGGAGAGGGTAAGATAATCGGAGCAACGGCTAAGACAGTGGAGCAGGCAGTGGAAGCGTATGAGCAGGGCGCGGATTATCTGGGAGTAGGGGCGATTTATCCGACGACAACGAAAGTGAAGACAATCCTGACTCCGGTGGATACCCTACGGGACATCTGCAAGGCGGTACCGATTCCGGTAAATGCCATCGGCGGTCTGAACAAGGACAATATTGATATCTTACAAGGTGTGCCGATTGCGGGAATTTGTGTGGTATCGGCAGTCATGAAGGCGGAAGACCCGAAAAAGGCTGTCGAAGAATTACGGGACTGTATGCGAAGGAAACTGGGATTGCAGGAAGGAGCAGGCAGATGAAAACAGCATTGACGATTGCGGGCAGTGATTCGTGCGGAGGTGCCGGGATTCAGGCAGATATTAAGACGATGACGATGAACGGCGTGTATGCGATGAGTGCGATTACCGCACTGACCGCACAGAATACCCTCGGGGTGCGGGCGATACAGGAAGCAACACCGGAATTCCTACAACAGCAGATTGACGCTGTATTTGAAGATATCTATCCGGATGCAGTAAAGATTGGGATGGTGGCTTCAAGTGAGTTAATCCATGTGATTGCAGAGAGGCTCCGGCACTATGAAGCGAAGAATGTTGTTGTAGACCCGGTGATGGTGGCGTCCAGCGGTTCTTCACTGATGAAAACAGATGCGGTACAGGTTTTGTGTCGTGAATTGCTTCCGTTGGCGGCGGTTGTGACGCCGAATATCCCAGAAGCGCAGGTGCTTGCGGGGATGTCGATCGAGAGCAAGGAAGCGATGCAAAAGGCAGCAGAAATTATCGGAGATACTTACGGATGCGCCGTGCTGTTGAAGGGCGGTCACAGCATCAATGATGCAAACGACCTGCTGTACGTACAGGGGAAATATCAATGGTTCGAGGGCAGGCGGATTGACAATCCGAACACGCATGGAACAGGCTGTACGTTGTCAAGCGCAATTGCTGCGAATCTTGCCAGGGGATATGACCTTGTTGAGTCGGTAAAGCATGCAAAGGAATACATCTCGGGTGCACTTGCAGCGATGCTTGACCTCGGGCAGGGCTCGGGACCGATGAATCATGCGTTTTTGTTGATTTGACAAATCATTTGCTTTGACATATAATGTGCACAATAACTATGAGAGGTGAGCCGATGCGTAAGTAATCTATTTTTGATAACATGAAGAGTTTGTAGTGCAATGTAACCCATACGGTGTTACATTGATTTGTCGTGTTACCAAAAATGGATTGTTTTCGTGCAAGCCTCTTTTTTTGTGTTTAAAATTTAGGGGAAAGGCAATTTTGGTAACATGACCCGTAAAGGGGGAATGTATATGGTACAAGTAAAGAATCTTACCATCCGGCACCGTAAGGATAACCGGGTGTTGCTGGAGGATTTCAGCATGGTGCTGAATCCCGGCGATAAAGCGGCAATCATCGGAGAAGAAGGAAACGGAAAATCTACGCTCTTGAAGCTGATTTATAACGAAGAACTTGTAGATAACTATATTGATTACAGCGGCGAGCTTATCCGGAACAATGTAAGAATCGGATATCTGGCGCAGGAACTGACCGGGCAGGAAAAGCAGATGAGTGCATATGAATTCATGTGTGAGATGCCGTCCTTCTTTGACCTGAGTCCGAAAGAGCTTGCGACAGTAGCGGCGCAGTTGCAGATTCCGGTAGAGCTGTTCTATGCGGAACAGACGCTGGGGAAGCTCTCCGGCGGAGAGAAGATTAAGCTGCAGCTTGCAAGAATTCTTTTGAGTCAGCCGGATGTGTTGTTTCTCGATGAGCCGTCGAACGACCTAGACCTTGCGACGGTACGCTGGCTGGAGAAGTTCATCGCAGACAGCAGATTACCGGTGCTCTATATCTCGCACGATGAAGTTCTGTTGGAGAATACGGCAAATAAAATCATCCATCTGGAGCAGATAAAGCGAAAGACCGAGTCGCGGGCAACTGTGCTTAAGTCAAACTACCGGAACTATGTGGAGAATCGTCAACGCGGATTGGAGTATCAGGAACAGCAGGCGAAGAACGAGCGGAGTGAGTATGAGAAGCAGCAGGAGAAGTTTCGACGGATTCAACAGAAAGTGGAGAACCACCAGAATGCAATCTCGAGACAGAATCCGCATGGGGGCCGACTGCTGAAAAAATCCATGCATCGTATCAAGGCATATGAAGCCCGCTTTGAGAAAGAGTTCGAGAACATGACCGAGCGACCGGAGACAGAAGATGCAATCTTTGTCAAATTTGGCGAGAAAGCCTATCTGCCCTCAGGAAAGGTGGTGTTGAACTATGAGTTGCCGCAACTCTCCGTTGGGGAGCGCATATTAGCAGAGAACGTGTCTCTTACTATACGCGGACCGGAAAAGGTCTGCATTATCGGAAAGAACGGGTGCGGCAAGACGACACTGCTTCGTAAAATCGCGGAGGAACTGCAGCAACGTAAGGATATCGACGTATCCTATATGCCGCAGAACTACGAAGAACTTCTCGACATGGAACAGACTCCGGTAGAATTCCTTGCAGTGACCTATGATAAGGATGAGACTTCGCGCAACCGCACCTATCTTGGCAGTATGAAGTATACTGCCGATGAGATGAGTCACCGTATCGGTGACCTGTCAGGCGGGCAGAAAGCAAAACTCTTATTACTCAAGATGAGCATGTCAGGGAGCAATGTACTGATACTCGACGAGCCGACACGGAATTTCTCGCCGTTGTCGAATCCGGTCATCCGAAAGATGCTGCGGGAGTTCCAGGGGGCAATCCTTACGGTATCGCACGACAGAAAATATATTGCAGAAGTGGCGGATACAGTGTACGAGCTGACGGAAGCGGGGTTGGTTTTGCAGAAAGAAGAAAGATAAAAAACTGCAACAGAAGAAAAGAAAATCACTAGTGTAATTGCTAAAGTTATGTTATACTGTCTAACAAGTGTTGGCGTATGAAGCTTGTGTGTTGAAACAAAGGCGAAAGTAAGACTTGCTTATTTTGGGATTTGTTTCGGAGCATACGCCTACAAATATGAGAAAGGTATGGTGACTATTTATGAAAATTCAATCCGTAAATGACGCTGCTTTCAAGCAGTACGGACGTATCGTGGATGGATACGATTTCCCGGAACTTATTGATGTATTGGTTAAGACGACCGACGCTACCGACAGCGTAGTATATCTTCCGTCGGTAGAGCAGTTAGAGGCTACCTCATGCTTCAAGCAGATGCAGGACAATGTTTACGGCGGTATGCCGATTCAGATCGGTTTCTGTAACGGAACCAACTCCCTGCTCAACTGTGTTGAGTACCACAGAGACAGCGAAATCAACATCCCGGCTGATGAAGTTATCTTCCTTCTGGCAAGACAGCAGGATATCGTTGACGGCAAGCTCGATACTTCCAAGGTAGAAGCATTCCGTTGTCCGGCAGGTGTAGCAGTTGAGTTCTACGCAACTACCCTTCACTATGCTCCGTGCAGCGCAAGCAAGGGCGCTACCTTCCGTGTGGCAGTTGTTCTTCCGAAGAACACCAACACCGATAAGCCGGAAATCGAAGTGAAGAACTTCGAAGATAAGCTTCTCTGGGCTCGTAACAAGTGGCTTATCGCTCATCCGGACACTTCCGAAGCAAATCAGGGCGCATTTGTTGGTCTGACCGGCGAGAATATTGATATTTTTGCATAAAAACTAAAATACATAAGAATTATATGAAGAAGAGAACACTCACGAGCTACTTTGTGGCTACGGGGTGTTCTTCTCATGTTTTGCGATAAGTTGGTCAAAAAAGAACATCGAAAATGCAAGTTTTCACATTTACTCTACGCGAGAGGAGAGATAGAGTATCAGTAACGTGAAAATAGAGATAAAACTCCATGATGTGACAAGGAGGAAAAAAGCATGAAAGAAACGCAACACTCAAAAATGCGGTGGTTGTGGGAAAATATGAAGGGATACCGTGCCCTTTATTTTGTCGGAATTATGGGAACGTTGGTATATAATGTCATGCAATTGATTGTGCCGTACATTACACAGATGATTGTTGACACGTTCCTGACCGGCGAAGATGCAGTAAAGAATCTTTCGACAAAACAAGAATTGTTAATACAACTGATTGTTGCGATGATACTTCTGACTTTGATTCGCACGATAGTCGTATATCTTGTATGTTGGGATGTGGAATTTGTTTCCCAAAAGATGTTATATCGCATCCGTACGTATCTGTTCGATAAGATTGAACGTCAGGATATGAAGTTTTACAGTACCTATCGTACGGGTGATTTGATGACTCGTCTGACCGGTGACCTGGATGCGGTTCGCCATATGGTGGCGTGGGTAGTTCGTTGCATCGTTGAGTCTTTTGCATTGTTTGGAGCGACCATTATTTATTTCTTCTATATGGAATGGCGTCTGGCGCTTGCGATGTTAGCAATTGCACCGTTCATCTTTGCAATTATTGTATTGTTCCGTAATAAAGTGGCACCGAGACACAAAGCGTTACGTGAAAAATTTGCGCAGATGAATACGGCTGCGCAGGAAAACATCTCCGGTAATCGTGTGGTAAAGGCATTTGCGCGTGAAGACTACGAGATGGAGAAGTTTGATGAATGTAACAGGGACTATATGGCGACCAATAAGAAGACAGCGATGACCTGGTTGACTTATTTCCCGTATGTCGAGACTTTTGCTAACCTGATGCCTGCAGTACTCCTCGTACTTGGTGGTTTGTTTATCATCAATGATGCAGGTCTTACGATGGGTGAATATGTTGCGTTCTCAGGACTTATCTGGGCATTGCAGAACCCGATGCGTATGATGGGTAACATCATGAACGAGTTCCAGCGTTTCTCTGCGGCTTCCGAAAAGGTTATGGAGATTTACTATTCACAGCCGGAAATCGTGGATAAGCCGGATGCAATCGACAGACCGGAACGTTTTGGCGGTAAGGTAGAATTTAAGAACGTCAGCTTCCAATATGCTGATGCGAATCTGCCGGTTTTGAAGAATGTTTCGTTTGTTGCCAATCCGGGTGAAACGGTAGCGATTATGGGTGAGACCGGTTGCGGTAAGACATCCCTGATACAGATGATTCCGCGTTTTTACGATCCGACGGATGGTGAAGTTCTGGTAGATGGTATCCGGGTACAGGATATGAAACTGAATCAGTTGCGTAAGAATATCGGTCTTGCAACACAGGATGTATTGTTGTA
>JAZNXH010000039.1:0-2298 GCA_045593785.1 Lachnospiraceae bacterium | reverse complement strand
TGCCTGTGGTGTTGCAGGTATTATCGCAGGTATTATCGGTGTTACGGGTCTTGCTTACCTCCTGTTCAACGGTATCGTATCGCTGGCAGGAAATCACATCATCGTAGCACTCTTTCTGACAATGCTCTGTTGTATCATCCTCGGTATGGGTGTTCCGACGACCGCGAACTACTGTATCATGGCAGCAACCTGTGCGCCGATTCTTGTACAGATGGGCGTTCCGATGGTAGCCGCGCATTTCTTCGTGTTCTATTTCGGCATTGTAGCGGACCTGACGCCGCCGGTAGCATTGGCAGCTTACGCCGGTGCAGCGATTGCCCAGGCAAATCCGATGAAGACCGCGATTACTTCTACGAAGCTTGCAATCGGCGCTTTCATCGTACCGTATGTATTTGCACTGAACCCTGCACTGCTCTTTATCGATACGACCATACCGGAAGTTATCCTCATCTGTATTACTTCTCTCATCGGTATGTTTGCCGTATCTATGGCACTCGAAGGATATCTGCTCTGCAATATGCGCTGGTATGAACGTATTGTCAGCATTGCCGGCGGACTGCTCCTCATCTATCCGGGTGCAGTCACAGACGTAATCGGTCTTGTTCTGGTAGTGATTGTTGTCCTGCTTCAGTTCCTTGATCGCAAAAAACAAAACACGACTATGCAGACAGCGTAACCCCTCAGCTGTACCGATTCATACACAAAAACAAAGGAACTGTTGCAATGCGGCTTCTCGCCGTCTTGCACAGTTCCTTTTCTGTTACTTATTGTTACTTGCTCTCATTCACCCGGATACTTGAAATCCCAACTCTCACGCAAGGTATCCATCACTTCCATTACACGGATAGTCTCTGCCATCGGCATGGATACGCTCTCCCACTTACCTTTCTGAATCAGGTCGATACACTCGATAAACTGGTACTCGTAACCGTTGATTTGTTCCGGCACATCGATGTGCTTGATTAAGCGGTCATTGTCATCATACACCGTGACAGACTGCGGATTGTTGATATTTTCAACTACGATATAGCCTTTCTCTCCGTAGAAGATTCCCTTGCGGTCGGAGCGGCCGTATACGCCGTGTGTCAGCACTGCCATACGTCCGTCTTCGTAGAACAGGGTGATTGTCTCCTGTCCATCTACACCGGTCGGCATCTTCATCACAGAAGACTCCATGCGGGACACCTTCGTACCAAAGTGCATATACGCAAAGTTAATCCCATATACACCAAGGTCCAACAAAGCACCGCCTGCCAGTTCCGGTTCATAGATACGCTTTTTATTGCGCATCGCATAGGACAGATTTGCGGTCAGATTCGTCACTTCACCGATGATACCACTCTCAATCGTATCCTGAATAATCTTCCGGGACGGCATGTATCTGGTCCAGATGGCCTCTGCCACGAACACGCCTGCCTGCTTTGCTGCTTCCTGCACTTCCCTTGCCTGACGTGCATTCAGCGTAAATGCTTTCTCACAGATAACATGCTTGCCGTGCTTGATGCAAAGCATCATGTCTTCAAAATGTCTCGAATGCGGTGTTGCCACATAGACAAACTCGACTGCCGGATCCGCTACCAGTTCTTCGTAGCTTCCGTAAGCCTTCTCATAGCCGTATTCCTTCGCAGCTGCCTCTGCCCGTTCCTTGGTACGGGATGCAATCGCATAGCACTCTGCTTCCGGAATTCCCTTTAATGCCGGCGTCACTGTCATCACAATCCAGCCGGTTCCCAATACACCGATTTTCATATTTTTCCTCCATTCACACTGCTGATATTATAAATCCAATTATTGTTAAACAACGAAGGGGATTTGGCACAGTATTATCATGTAATGCACTGTTGAAAAGACGGTTTGCAGAAAATGTGTGGCAATGGCGGACACTTGTGTCCGAAAGTGACACACGTTTTCCAGAACTGTCGCTTTCACCAGTGTGTGAATGATATACTGTGTCAAATTCCCGGCTTTGTATTACCTACGCAATTATCTGGTGAATTGGGAAATAAACTTCCAAGCATGCTCGTTGGTATGATGTCTGCACTCATGGATCTGCTCGCTGATGCTTGCAAATGCAGTACGGCATACACCATCTTCACTGTCATAGTAGTTAATGGTCAGAACGCTTCCTCTGGACTCATCCGGAATCTTCTCCACACGGTCTGCCTTTGCACCCCAGATCGGGTCTGCCCAGGTTTCTTTCTCTGCATAGCTCATATCGAACTTTGCCTTAAGCTGATTGGTCTCTGCTGCATACTGGATTCTCTCCATACCGGACTCTGCCTGGAACGGAAGCTCCGG
>JAZNXH010000038.1:0-10213 GCA_045593785.1 Lachnospiraceae bacterium | reverse complement strand
TCTTCTTCGCGCCCTGCACGTGGTACACTTCCTGCTCCGCATCAAAACGGCCGGAACAGATACGCATGAATGCGATACGGTCACGATGTGCCTTATTCATATTTGCCTGAATCTTAAATACAAATGCCGAGAACTCATGTTCCATCGGATTGATGGTTCCCTTATCCGACTCACGGGAGAGCGGAGAAGTCGTCATCTTTAAGAAACTCTTTAAGAAATTCTCTACACCGAAGTTGGTGAGTGCCGAGCCGAAGAATACCGGCGTCAATTCACCTGCACGGACACGTGCAAGATCAAACTCATCGCAGGCACCGTCCAGAAGCTCGATTTCTTCCGACAGCTTCTCATGATTCGCCTTACCGATAACATCATCCAGCGAGCTGTCACCAATCTTCACCTGTACGGTATCCACTTCCTTCATACCGTTGTTCGCTGCGGTAAAACGGCTGATTGTCTCGTTCTCTCTGGTGTAAACACCCTGAAAATTTTTACCCGAACCGATTGGCCAGTTCACCGGACAGGTACGGATACCAAGCACACTCTCAATCTCATCGAGAAGTTCAAAGGTATCTCTTGCCTCACGATCCATCTTATTAACGAATGTAAAAATCGGAATATGGCGCATCACACAAACCTTAAATAATTTGATGGTCTGCGCCTCAACCCCCTTAGATGCATCAATTACCATGACTGCAGAGTCTGCCGCCATCAGGGTACGATAGGTATCCTCAGAGAAATCCTGGTGACCCGGAGTATCCAGAATGTTGATACAATATCCGTCATATTCGAACTGCATAACAGAGGAGGTAACCGAGATACCTCTCTCTTTCTCAATCTGCATCCAGTCCGATACTGCATGCTTTGCTGTCTTTTTTGCCTTTACCGAACCCGCAAGGTTAATCGCGCCACCGTAAAGCAGAAGCTTTTCGGTCAGAGTCGTCTTACCCGCATCCGGGTGGGATATGATTGCAAACGTACGTCTGCGATTGATTTCCTTAGAATAATTGTTCACTGAATGTAGCCCTTTCTCTCACTGTTTTCGCAGCTATTACTTCGCCAGCCGGCTTTCACCGGTCGCGTAGTCAATTACAACATCCGGCTGATTATTATATACATAAACGTTAAAACAGATTCCTTCGCCCTCGTCCTCGACAGAATACGCCTCCATCAGAACGCCTCTTGCAACCAGTTCCTCGCCTTCGAATACCGGAGTAACACGGTAGAGAACATGGTTTTCCGTCTCGTCTACATAATCATCAATCATGTTTTCAAACGGAAGCATACCGTCTACATTCATATAGCGGGTACCGGTAATCAGATTCTTCTCATTTGCATTCTCACCGGTCAGCTGGAAACCGATCAGATGACAGCGGTTATACAGGTAATTTCCATCGACATGATCATACTTTGCTGTCTGCCATCCACTGGGCTTCACCTGTCCAATATTTCCACGTTCTCCGGTCGGCATCAATTCCTTGCAGACATTGGCAATCGCCATACCACAACGTCCCAGAGAATCCAGTTCCGAATAGTATTCAAACACATCCTGTGTTGCTTTCTCTTCCTCCGTAAAGAACGGAACATTGTTGTTGATAACGACATACGGCTGATCGGTAAATTCCGGCACCATCGGCAGAATATCATCCATCGAACCGAGGGTGTATCCTTCCAATTCATTACCATAACTCTCTGCACTGCCAAAGATTCCGTATTCGCTGAACAGATATTCCTGCAAAAACTCTTTGTTCGTCCAACCAAGCAGAGTCATAATCACTACAACAATCGTGGTAACGATTGTTATCGGTGCCTTCTTACTTTTTTTCTTTACATAACTCATACTTTTGAAATTTTTACCTGAACTGCTCTTTTTTCTTGTTGCCATATTATTAACCACGCCTCACTTCATGAATTCATTTGATTTCATATTCATCCGTTACATCATACCGCATTTTTTTAATTAGTCAATGGGAAACAATGCATTCATCTGAATCAAACGTTCCAAAATTGTCTGTCCGCTTCTTCCGAGCCCTGTCGTTGTAATTAGGCACCGGTAGAATGCATCCGTCCCTCCATCGTCCCGCGATTCTGTACTGGTATTATGAAGAATATAATACTCTCCGTTCACTTTCCCCAGGTACAACATCACATGTCCGGAAGTATACAACAGTTCTCCGCCCTGTAGTCCGTCCAGCACTTCCTTCCGTCCTGCTACACTCAGGCCCGAGAGTTCCCGCTTCTCACAGTCCAGCATCCGCTGCGTACCGGTATTTCTCGGCATCACAAACCCAAAGCAACGGAATACCGCCGACACAGTAGAAGAACAATCCATACCGTTATCTCCATGTTCTGCAGGGTCAGCACCGAATGACAATGCGTCTCCCCATGCGTACGGAGTTCCCAGAAGCCGCTCTGCCAACATCATCACATTGGCACGGGTATATGGCAGATATCCTGCTGAAAAACAGGTCACCCCATCTATATCGGTGCAAGACACGCTGACATCTTTCCACTCAAGTGCACCTGCAGTTCCCCTGCATGGAAGTTTTAATTTCAAACGATCGCCTTCTGCACTGTCGCATAGCAATCGTGTTCCCATACGCAAATACAGTTCACTGTCGCCCAGTCGGTATTGCCCGTTCTTCGTAACGACTGCAACCCGTACGCTGTCAACATCCGCAAAAGTATCTGCAAGCTCACCGAAACTCTCTTTTGTACAATATGCGATATCCTTCTCTCGAATCCAGCCACAGTAATTCTGTGCCTGTACAAAACACCAATCTCCGTCAGCCGATTCATGCAGAACAAGCACCGGTTCACTCATTAACAGACGCGTCTCCTGCAGATAATCAAATCTTCCCTGCACTTCTGATGTCAGTCGTTTTTCTGTTGGGAAGCTACGTAAATCAGTGTTTGAAACCAGAATGCCGTACCTTACATTGGCAATTGCAGCCCCTGTATTTTGTAACACCGATAAATTTCTTGCCTGCAACAGACTTTCCTTGTCTGCAGCCGTTATCTCATGATTATCAAACACCTTACGTGACGGCAGGCTATAACCTTCAATCAAACGACTTACATCCAACGCTGTATATCCACCCACCTGTGTCATCTGCACCAGCTTGGTTGCGCCAATCCGTTCATTCTTCTCGTTCCACGCCCGGATTTGTGCTCCGGTCATTAAGATGGTTTCTTCTCCGGCATAATACCCTGTCCAGAACCTCCCATCACACGGATCCGTAGCAAGCGGTGTTGGCACGCTTGTCGGTGTAGGGGTATTGGTCGGTACAGGTGCATCGGTCGGTGCGGGTGTATCGGTCGGTACAGGTGTATCGGTCGGTGCATCTGTCAGTACCGGTGTGCTGGTCGGCGTAGGGTTATCACCAGGCGCCTCTGTCACGGAATTCGTCACAGAAGGCAACTCTGTTTTTGGAACTTCACTTCGTTCCGTACATCCAAGACATATCAATCCGGCCATGCAAAAAATCAATATATAGAAATACCGTTTTTGTTTTTCGTACATTGTTTCCATCCCAAACTATATTCCGGTATCAAGTTGGCATGTTTTACCGCCCCATACCGGTATAAAATATAAGAAGAATGCCCCATGGAACATTCTTCTTATACAGTAACATTTTTATGTTGTTATTTCAATGTGAAAAACCATTCTGTGCATCTGTAGCTTATTCACCAAGAACAAACTTATCATGCACTGCCTTTACTGCACGGTCTGCTTCCGCTTCATCGATAATTACCGTGATACGGATCTCAGAAGTGGAAATCATCTTGATGTTGATGTTCTCATTAAACATAGCCTCGAACATAGTAGCAGCAACACCCGGGTTGGAAATCATACCGGCACCAACTACTGATACCTTAGCTACATTACGTTCTACATCTACCTTGTCACATCTGAGGCTGGTGTTTCTGTGACGCTCTAAAGTAGCAAGCGTCTCTTCCACGTCATCCTTTGCTACGGTAAAGCTGATATCCTTCGTGCCGTCACGACCTACAGACTGCAGAATAACATCTACGTTAATGCCATGGTTTGCAAGGTGGTTAAACAACTTAAATGCAACACCCGGCTGGTCTTCCAGTCCAATTACAGCAATACGCGCCGTATTTTTATCACAAGCAACTCCGCTTACAAGCATTCTCTCCATTTTTACTTCCTCCTTCACAACGGTACCTTCCGAATTATTTAAGCTGGAACGAACCACCAGCTGTACGCCGTATTTCTTTGCCATCTCGACGGAACGATTATGCAATACGCCTGCACCGAGGGATGCCAGATCCAGCATCTCATCGTAAGTAATCTCATCAAGCTTCTTTGCATCCTTTACAACACGCGGGTCAGCGGTGTAAACACCATCCACATCGGTGTAAATCTCACACGCATCTGCACGAAGTGCTGCTGCCAGTGCAACTGCAGTCGTATCGGAACCGCCACGGCCGAGCGTTGTATAATTGTCCATCTTATCAATGCCCTGGAAACCGGTAACGATAACAATCTTTCTTGCTTCCAGTTCGTTACGGATACGCTCAGTATCAATTCTCTTGAGGCGTGCATTGCCGTAACGGGAAGTCGTGTGCATTGCCACCTGGAATGCATTGAGGGACACAGCCGGAACACCAAGTGCATCCATTGCCATCGCCATCAGTGCAACTGAGGTCTGCTCGCCCACGGTAAAGAGCATATCCATCTCTCTCTTCGGAGGGTTGGGATTAATCTCTTTTGCCTGGGAAATCAGCACGTCCGTAGTCTTACCCATTGCAGACAATACCACAACAATGTCATTTCCCTTTTTGTAGTCTTCGATACAACGGCGCGCAACATTGTAGATACGTTCTTTGTCAGCAACCGATGTACCGCCGAATTTCTTTACGATTAACATGTTTTATCCTTTCCGTAGTCCACACTACAATAAATTATTCTCTATTCTGCCAGCAGCTTCTCGATCAGTCGGTATCCTTCAGCAACGACGATACCGCTTGCAGCTGCCTGCTTTTCATTATATTGTGCCTGTTCCGCCTTAATTCCTTTATCGTTACTGTCATACAGCAGATACGGAATCGGATCCGAAGTATGCGTCCGACAGGCAATCGGAGTCGGGTGATCCGGCAGAATCAGCATACGGTACGCTTCACCGGAAGCGTCCATTGCCTTCTTCACAGGGCGGATTACCTTCTCGTCCAGATATTCAATCGCCTTGACTTTACGGTCCACACTGCCTTGGTGCCCCATTTCATCCGGTGCCTCCACATGCACATAGACGAAATCATACCCTTCTTTGAGCAAAACGTCAACTGCTGCGTTCGCTTTTCCTTCATAATTTGTATGCAGCGTACCGTCAGCACCGTCAACCAGAACCACTTTCATCTCTGCGCCGACTGCAATTCCCTTCAGAAGGTCAACTGCAGATATCATCGCACCACGTTTTCCTGTTTTCTCCTCAAACGAAGTAAGAAGCGGCTTCGTGCCTGCACCCCAGAACCACAAGGAGTTCGCTTTGTTCAATCCCTTTTTGGCACGTTCCACATTCAGCGGATGATTGTTCAGGATATCATAGCTTCGCTTCATCATATCATAGAGCATTGGATCGGAAGGAAGATATTCCCCGATAACGCGTTCCAGGATGTCATGCGGCTGTGCCAGTTCCATCACGCTGCCGTTATTAATAATCAAACAGTGTCGATAGCTCGTTCCGGTATAGAACTGATATGTCTCGTTCTGAAACTCTTTTCTCACCGCCTCCAGAAGTACTGCTGCGTCTTCTGTTGAGATTTCACTCGAGCTGTGGTCAATCATCGTCTTTTCTTCATACGGAAGATTGTCATCCGATACCGTAACGATATTACAACGTACTGCAATATCCGTATCCTTCATCAGAACACCGATGCTCAACGCTTCCAGCGGAGAACGACCGGAATAGTATACTTTCGGATCATAACCGAGTACCGCAAGATTTGCCGTATCACTGCCTGGCTTCATTCCCTGCGGAATCGTCTTTGCAAGACCAATCTCACTCACCGGTGCAAGCAAATCCATCATTCGCGTTTCCGCTACTTCCAGTGGTGTTCTGTCTCCTAATGCGGCGATTGGCTCATCTGCCATACCATCGCCAAGAATCACAATATATTTCATATACTCCTCACTAACATCCTTACAGTTCTGCGCGGATAAATGCAATCACATCAAGTTGTGCTGCTTTCTCCGCAAATTCTTTCTCACTGATTTCATCTGTAACAAATGCAAATTCCTCCGGCTTATCGCCCAACTTTGCAATCTCAAGGAATCCAAACAACTTCTCAGCCTTTTCTCTCTCGCTTTCCTTCACACGTACAAAGAATTGGTTTTTCAGACTTCCGGTATCTGCCAGCTCTAACTTCTTGCTGCTCCAGAGTTGCATAATATTAATTCCGTCATGCTTGGTTGCATCCACCACGTCAGATACCACTGCACTTGCGGTCGGAAGCTTGCCTGCGCCGCTTCCGTAGAACATAACATCGCCAAGTACGTTGCCTCGTACCAGAATTGCATTAAACACACCGTTAACAGAGAACAACGGATGATTCGGACGAATCATCTTCGGTGCTACCATAGCATATACCTTGTCGTCTACCTTGCGGCTGCTCGCAAACAGTTTAATATTGGCACCAAGCGCATCTGCATAGCGGATATCCGTATCGGTAATCTTCGTAATGCCCTCGGTCTGAATCTCTTCGAACTGTACCTGCATACCATAGGTAAGTGAAGTCAGAATTGCAATCTTACGGCAGGCATCAAATCCTTCAATGTCTGCTGCCGGATTACGTTCTGCAAAGCCTTTTGCCTGCGCATCTTTCAGTGCAGTATCAAAATCCACGCCCTCATCACGCATCTGAGTCAGGATATAGTTCGTTGTACCATTCAGAATGCCGGTAATCTCTTCAATCTCATCTGCAGTCAGGGACTGATTGAGCGGACGTATAATCGGGATACCACCGCCCACACTCGCTTCAAAGAGGAAATTCACACTCTTAGTACGAGCCAGCTCCAGTAACTCTGCACCATGACGTGCTACCAATTCTTTATTGGAGGTACATACGCTCTTACCGTTCTCCAGTGCTCTTTTTGCATAGTCATAGGCCGGATTCACACCGCCCATGGTCTCTACTACGATACCAACTTCCGGATCGTTTACAATCACATCATAGTCATGTACCAGAATCTCTTCCACCGGATCACCAGGGAAATCTCTCAGATCAAGTACATACTTTACTTCTATCTCCTGACGTGCACGGCGCGTGATGTTTTCTTTATTCACTTTCAAAACCTCTACAACACCGGAACCTACCGTTCCGTATCCTAATACTGCAATCTTCATATTCCATCCTCCTATTCACGACCTAATAGCTTAATATAATGTACGCCTTCTGTCTTTCTCAGCTCATCCATCATCTCCTGTAAATCCGCACTCTGCGGCAACATCTCAATACCAAGAGTGATGGAAGCAATCCCTCCGATAGGAATTGTCTGATGAATTGTCAGGATGTTTGCATGAATCTTTGCAACTTGTCCCAATAATTTAGACAAAAGACCCGGTGTATCATCTACCTGCAACATCAGGTTGATGGTTTTTCCTCTTACATTTTCATGAAACGGAAGCACATCATCTTTATACTTATAAAAAGAACTCCGACTGATATTCACTGCGTCCGTTGCTTCCTGTATCGTCATGACACGTTCCGAATCCAACAGACGTTTTGCTTCCACTACTTTTAACAGCACCTCAGGCAGCGCACATTCACGCACCAGATAGTATTTTTCCTTGCTCATGGCTCCCCTCCGTTCCGCCGGCTCACCGCCCGCCTGTCTTTCGTACGCGCACATGTGTGCGTCATGGGTGATATATTACCACTCAGCACTACAAATTGCAAGCCTTATTTTCACACTTTTCATTTTTCTTCTCTTCGGTACAAAAACGCCCCTTTACAGACAAAAAAATCCCGTATCCTGCAACTGCAACATACGAGACTTTTTTCTTTCACAAAAACCGATTCTGTGCCCCATCGGCAACTATTTATTTATCTTCTCTTTCAGGACACGGATTGCTTCCTGTAACTGATTGTCCTTATCCTTCGGAATTTCAGACAGAGTCTTCAATTCCTCGTCGAGTTCTACCACCACATCCGGTGTAATTCCAACTTCATGGACAGCATTTCCCTTCGGAGTAAAATACTGTGACACCGTGAATTTGATTCCGCTGCCATCGTTGACATAAGCAACAATCTGCACGATACCCTTGCCAAAACTCTGGGTACCAACAACCGTTCCTTTTTCAAAATCCTGTACTGCGCCGGCAAAAATCTCAGATGCGCTGGCCGAATTGGCATTCATCAACAACACCAAAGGCACCTTTAATTCAATCTTATCTTTTGCATATTCTTCGTCGCGCTTACCATTCTTATCTTCAGTATACACTACAAGACCCTTTGGAAGAATTCGATCGAGCATTGCAACTGCTGAATCCACCAAACCACCCGGATTATCTCTCAGGTCAATGATGAGACCTTGCATCTTCTGTTTTTCCAGGCTGGTAACCGCATTATCAAACTGTTCTACTGTAACCTGATCAAATTCCGATATGGAAATGTAACCGATCTTGTCATCCAGCATCTCATGCTCAATGGTAGGAACTTCAATCCAGGCCCGGGTTACATCCATACTGATTTCTTCTTCACCGCGAAGCACCGTCACATTGACTACCGTACCTTCTTCGCCTTTAATCTTCGCTACAACCTCATTCAAATCTACACCGGTCACTTCTTCGTCTTCTACACGGATAAGAATATCTTCCTTCCTCATACCGGCATTGTATGCAGGACCATCCTTAAACGGCTTTACTACCGTAATAATCCCGGTATAAACGTTCTGACTTACCATAACGCCGATTCCGCAATAATAACCGCTGGAAGATTCCATCAGAGACTTCATCTCATCCTCTGTATAGTATGCCGAATACGCATCATCAATGGACCAAAGCAAACCACGATAGATTCCGTCCAGCATCTCTTCATCCGTAGCACCATACAAGGAATAATCTTCAATCATTTTTTTGATGTATTCCATTTTTTCCAGCATCACATCATCGGATACGGAAAAAACACCCTTTTCCATATCCGGCATTGCGGTCGGCGACGGAACCAGTGCTTCCTGACTGTACCGCTCGCTTGCCTCTGCCTCATTTGCCGGAAGTCCCGCAAAATATGCTACAAACAACAATGTAGCTGCAATCAGGGCGCACGCGGCACCGGTAATAATTCCGGTAACAAATTTATTTTTCATTTTAATAATACCTTTCCGGTGTTTTATTCATCATAGGATATGTATTTTTCCGGATCAACATGCGTTCCGTTTATCAGAACACCAAAATGCAAATGCGGTCCGGTTGATACGCCGGTAGAACCAACCAATGCGATTACTTCGCCCTGCATTACAAAATCACCGGTCTTTACCAGCGTTTTGGAGCAGTGCAGATATTTAGTCTGAACACCGTTTCCGTGGTCTATGATTACATGGTTTCCGCCGTCCCAGGAATATGCAACTCTGCTTACCGTTCCGGCAAGTGCCGCAACAATCTGTGCACCGTATTCTCCGCCAATATCCACGCCCTTATGATAGGTGGACGCTCCTGCGGTCGGTGCTTTTCTCGGGCCAAAGCGGCTATAGACTCTTCCGTCTCCCGGAAGCGGCCATATCATCTTATTAATCGAGGTTTCCAGTGTCAGTTCAATGCCAACCGCCGCGTTCAGACGCTCCTGTTTCATCTGTTCTTCCAGTTTTTTTCGTGCTTCTTCTTCTTTTTTCCGGCGTTCCTCTTCCTCTTTTTTTCGACGTTCCTCTTCTAACCGGATTCGTTCTTCCTCTTCCGCACGGATTTTTTCTTCTTCCTTCGCGCGTTCTTCTTCCTGGCGATAGATTTCATCGATGGTCATCTCTTCGTTGGTTATCTGTTCACCGTATTGCTCCAGCATCTCTTCGCTAATCTGATATTGTTCCAGATACAGTTCAATCTGTTCACCTTTTTCTGCCGAAAGTGCCAGATACGAATCCCTTTCAAACTCTGCTTCGGTTTTTAACTGATTCAATTCATCCAAAGAGGCTTCCAGATACGCTTCGTTCGTAATAGTAAGTTCTTTTGCCAGTTCATACCGTTCCAACAAAGAATTATCG
>JAZNXH010000037.1:0-3802 GCA_045593785.1 Lachnospiraceae bacterium | reverse complement strand
CGAAATCGGGGAGATTCCGTTAAAGGGTAAAGCAAAAGGTGTTATGGTATATGAAGTAAAGTCTGTACAGGGACATGAATGAACAGGGATACCGGAGACGGTAGACAGATCATGTTAGAAAGACGGGGTAATTAGATGAAGAATCAGGGGAAATTACATTGTATTCCGCGTTTGGAGAATCTGGAACAGTGGAAAGCAATTGCAGAGGAATATGAAGCGGCGTTTGAATATAACGACTTTTTTATGCCGCAGCTATTGGATATGCCGGAGCAACTGGAGCATGTAATCCGGACTTATGAGGAGTTGCCACGTGAACGCAGTCAGGATACTTTGCATGGCGTGTTTTTTGATATCGTTATCGGCAGCGAAGACCGACGCATCGCAGAGGTATGCGAGTATCGACTGCGCCAGAGTATGGAGATTGCGGCGCGCCTTGGCGCGAAAGCAGTGGTATTCCATACGAACTACATTACGAATTTTAATGTAGCAAGTTATAAAAAGCGCTGGGTAGAACATAATGCCATGATGATACGGACATTGCTTCGGGATTACCCGGGTTTGTCTGTTTACATGGAGAATATGTTTGACATGACACCGGAACTGCTGGGACAATTGGCGGAGAAGATGAAGGGTGAAGAACGCTTTGGTGTGTGTCTGGATCTTGCGCATGCTCACCTGTCTTCCTGTCCGATGGAAGAGTGGGTAGAGAGCCTGGCACCGTATGTGAAGCATTTGCATATCAATGATAATTTTGGAGATGAGGATTCACACTTTGCAGTCGGTGACGGCAATATCGATTGGAACATATTAAATCATCCGCTGCTGTTAGAGCGAAAGCCTTCTGTTCTGCTGGAAGTAAGAAATGCAGAAAGCTTTGTACGTTCGGTACGATATTTAAAAGAGCATACGCTGTATCCGTACAACGGTGCACAGAAATGAGGAGATCATGGGGACTATATCCATCAATGATGATATGAAACGAATTCTTGACATTGGCATCAAGCTGACTTCGGAGAAGAGCTATGCCAGATTATTTGAACTGATTATGCAGGAAGCCATGGCGATTACAAATTGTGATGCAGGAACCCTGTATATCTGCCGGGAAGACAAGCTGTATTTTATGATTATGCGCACAAACAGCCAGAACTACTATAAGGGTGGCGACGGTGAGCCGATTGACATGCCGCCGGTCGAGATGACGGAGGGCAATGTATGTTCTTACAGTGCGATACATAAGCAGATTATCAATGTCGAAGATGTATATGCGGATGAACAGTTCGACTGGAAAGGACCGAAAAAATACGATGCGATTACCGGGTTCCATACACAGTCCATGCTGGTGATACCGCTGGTAAACCATGAGGGACAGGTGTTGGGCGTACTGCAGCTGATTAACGCACTGGACGAGAATGATACGATTATTCCGTTTGATTCCTCTTACGAATATATCATTTATTCTCTGGCGTCACAGGCATCCATCTCGTTGTCGAATCAGATTCTGATTAAAGAGTTACGTGATCTGATGTCATCCTTCGTAACAGCGATGACAACCGCAATCGACTCCCGTACCCCGTACAATGCGAACCACACACGTCGCGTTGCGCAGTACTGTGATGAGGTGGCTGCATATATCCACGAGGCTCATGAGCGCGGTAAGACGGAATATGATATCTCAGAAGAGAACCGCCGTCAGTTAGTGATGGCAGCAAAGCTGCATGATGTCGGCAAGATGATTGTCCCGTTGTCTGTGATGAATAAGTCCACAAGGGTGGAAAATGATCTTACCATCATGAAGAAACACTGGGATTACCTTAAGGCAGAACTACGTGTTTGTTTTCTGGAGGGAAGACTTAGTCAGGAAGAATATGATGAAAAGATTGCAACACTGGAAGATGCAATTGCAACCGTAATCGAAGCAGATACTGCAGGATTCCTGAATGATGCACTGTATGAGAAAGTGCAGGCGTTAGGAAGTCTTCGATTCCCGGTATCTAGTGGTGGGGAAGAACGCTTTGTTACGGAAAAACAGGAGGAATGCCTCTTAGTGCGGAAAGGTACATTGACTGCAGAGGAACGCAAGGTCATCGAAAGTCATGTCGAATACACTTCTGTTATCCTGAAAGACATCCATTTTGGTAACAACTACGATAAAGTGCCGCTATGGGCGGAACGTCATCACGAATATCTGGATGGAACCGGATATCCGAATCAGGTTACCGCAGAGGAACTGAGCACTGAGATGAGATTATTGACCATCATGGATATCTATGAATCCTTAACATCGACAGACCGGCCGTATAAGAAGCCGATTCCGGTGGAAAAGGCACTGTCGATTCTGGAAAGTATGGTAGGGGAAGGCAAGCTGGATGCGGGTCTGGTGGCCCTGGTAAAAGAATATATGCTGCAGCGATAGGCGTTGCAGTGCGTAAATAGGAGAAAGGGAAAGGAGTAACACAATGGACAGTCGGAAGAAAAAGATGTTCCTGTTTGGTGGGATTGCAGCAGCGGTAATCCTGATTGCAGTGGTATTGGTTGTCGTGCTGAAGCCGTCAACAGGAAACGAGTCTTACCGCAGTATCGAGGTATTGGAAGCAGCAGGCGAAAGCATCGTATACCGGAACAACAAGGAAATCGCTGCTTACGAATCCATGAAACTTCGCTCGGGGGATACACTTAGCGTAAATGAGGGCGGATACCTGCGTATGAGACTGGATGAGGACAAGTACGTGTATCTTGAGGGAGCAGCGCTCGTTCAGCTGGTTGCAGAAGGAAACGAGAAAGATAGCAAAACAATTATTAACGCGGAACTTGGAACGATTGTGACGGAAGTACAGAATAAACTTTCGGAAAATTCCAGTTTTGAGATTAATGCTCCGAATACCACCATGGCAATTCGTGGTACGATTACCGTAGTGAAGGTGGAATATGATCTGAAAGAACAGAAAGACAGCGTAAGTCAGGACGCGCTGTTACAGTTCCTCCTGGATCGAAGCGGATATGTAGAGACGGATAGTACAGAGGAAGTAGATGAAGCCTTGGCGGCAACCTTCCGTACGTTGGAAGCGGCATTCGAACAGGGTGTTGATGTTGCTACCTCGAACTTTGTACAGGAAGGTAAGGTAGAAGTAACAGCATTTGAGAAAAAAGAAGATGCCGATGGTAAGTTATATCTTGTTGCCGTGCAGATTCCGGTAGTAGCCGGAGAAGGCTTTGAGAAGGTTGCCCCTGAAAAAGAAAGTATTCCGACGGTTGTGTTAACACAAATCAAACAGGATGAAGAGGGCAATTGGAGTGTTGATATAGATGACGACACTTTGGAGTCCCTGATTCCGGATGCATCCGGTGAGGGGTTAAGCATCTTAGGACAGAACGTAGAATCAGTAACCGAGTTGCAGGAAGTAATGAATACATGGAATATCGTTCCGGTCATGAATCTGAACGATCTGGGATTAAAACTGAACTTGAACAGTGGTTCTATCTCGGGCAGCAATTTGTCTGAACAGGCAGTGTGGAACGAGACACAGAGTCCGGAACCGACCAAAGAGCCTGATGCAACCAAGACACCGGAACCGACCGAGGAACCGAACGTGACTGAGGAACCGGAACCGACGGAAGAACCGGAACCGACCGAAGAACCGGAACCGACGGAAGAACCGGAACCGACGGACGAACCGGAACCGACAGAGGAACCGAACGTGACTGAGACACCGGAACCGACCGAGGAACCGAACGTGACTGAGACACCGGAACCGACCGAGGAACCGGAACCGACAGAGGAACCAAGTCGGATCGTAGCCATGTC
>JAZNXH010000036.1:0-15355 GCA_045593785.1 Lachnospiraceae bacterium | reverse complement strand
CTTGGGGGATATGTTTTATTTGGTCTTCTGTTTGCAGTATCGCTGGTTGGTATGTATGAGTTGTATAAAGTATATGACATGGAAAAAACAGGTGCGGCAATTATTTCTTATTTGACTGCCGTGGCGATATATGCTTGTGTTTTGGCAGATAAGGCAGATTATCGTATTCTGATTGTATTGGGACAGGTTCTTGTTCTGATGGTATGGTATGTAATCCGCTATCCAAAGTATGATTATAAGCAGATAGCAATTGCATTTATTGGTGTTTTCTATGTTGCAATTATGATATCTTACATATATCATCTGCGCTGCATGGAAGGTGGAGCTTATTCGGTATGGCTGATTTTTATCGGTTCCTGGGGTTCTGATACCTGTGCATACTTGACCGGTATGACACTTGGGAAGCATAAGTTGGCACCGGTTTTGAGTCCGAAGAAATCAATTGAAGGTTGTGTTGGCGGTATTTTGGGGGCAGCATTGATTGGTTTTATTTATGCAACGATATTTAAGAATCAGATACCCGGGAGCTTTAATCCGCAGATTGTCTACCCTATTGTGGGTGCAGCCTGCTCTGTGATTTCTCAGATTGGAGATTTGGCAGCGTCCGGTATCAAACGTCAGAATAACATTAAGGATTATGGTACTTTAATTCCTGGGCACGGTGGTATTTTGGACCGTTTTGACAGTGTTATTTATACGGCACCGCTTTGTTATGCGCTGTTACACTTTTTAGGTTAGTAAAACAGCGGAATCACAGTAACAACACAAAGTCAGAATATAATAGGACATAGTGAAGTAAATTACGAAAAGTGAAAATATTGGAATGGTGAAGTTTTATGAAACATGTAGCAGTAATCGGCTCGACCGGTTCGATTGGTAAACAGACGATTGAGATTATCAGGGAAAAACGAGAGCAGTTATCTGTGACAGCGCTTGCAGTAGATACCGGTATCGTGGAACTGGAAAAGCAGATTCGTGAATTTGCTCCAAAGATTGCTTGTGTATACAATAGGGAAAAAGCAGAAATACTGAAAACGAAAGTTGCTGATTGTAATACCAAAATTGTCAGTGGTATGGAGGGTCTGTTTGAATGTGTGACAGAAGCAACTGTTGATATTGTTTTAATGGCTGTTGTTGGTATGATAGGAATTCAACCAACGATTGAAGCAATTAAAGCAGGAAAAGACATTGCATTGGCAAACAAAGAAACCTTGGTTACCGCAGGACATATTATCATGCCTTTGGTTAAACAGTATGGAGTCAAACTTCTTCCGGTTGATAGTGAGCATTCTGCTATATTCCAATCGTTACGAGGCGAGCCCGATGCACAGATAGAGAAGATTCTTTTGACCGCATCCGGCGGACCGTTTCGTGGTAAAAAACGTGATGAATTATTATATATTACACCGGAGGATGCATTGAAACATCCAAACTGGTTTATGGGAAAAAAGATTACGATTGATTCATCAACATTAGTAAATAAAGGTCTTGAAGTAATGGAAGCCAAGTGGTTATTCGGTGTGGAACCCGAACAGATTGAAGTCCTGATTCAGCCACAAAGCATTCTGCATTCAGCGGTACAGTTTCGTGATGGTGGTATCGTTGGACAGATGGGAGTTCCGGATATGAAGCTTCCGATTCAGTATGCATTATTGTATCCGAATCGAGATACACTGGATACGCAACGTGTGGATTTCTTTGCCCTTGGCCAGATGACATTTGAAAAACCGGATATGGAGACCTTCCGCGGCTTGCCACTTGCATACCGTGCACTCTCATGTGGAGGAAATATGCCAACCGTTTATAATGCAGCCAACGAATATGCGGTAGCAAAATTCCTTGCCCATCAAATTTCGTATCTTGATATTACTAAGATGATTGAACAGTCGATGGAGCAGATTGCTTTGATAAAGAATCCTTGTCTTGAGGAGATTCTGTATACAGAACAGGAAACCTATCGGTATCTGGAAGAAAGCTTTACAGGGTGAGAATAGTTTAAGTAGAAAGTTAATAATTTAGTATATCATGAAGAAGGATAAAGAAGAGAATCGATTATGAATATTGTGATTGCTTTATTAATTCTTGGAATTGTAATTGCATTTCATGAATTTGGACATTTTATTATTGCAAAATCAAGAGGAATTACGGTACGTGAATTTTCCATCGGTATGGGTCCGAAGTTGTTCGGGTTCGAGAAAGGTGGTACACAATATAATCTTCGTTTATTGCCAATCGGTGGAGCTTGTGTTATGGGCGAAGATGAGATGGCCGGACCGGAAGATACGAATGCGTTTAATAATAAAACGGTATGGGAACGAATTTCTGTTATATTTGCAGGACCGTTTTTTAATTTTATTCTTGCATTCTTCTTTGCATTGATAATTATTGGTATTGTGGGTTATGACCCTGCATATGTACTGTCGGTAAATGAATATCAACCGGCAAAGACACAGGCGGGGCTGATTCCGGGCGATATTATTACAGAATTCAATGGAAAAAAGATTCATCTTGGTCGTGAACTGGCAACGGAGTTAATGTATCGCGAATTGGATGGAAGTCCGATCACATTGGTATATGAGCGTAAGGAAAGTGACGGAACCACCACAGAATATACGATTGAGTACACCCCGGAATATATCGAGAATTATATGATGGGTTTTTATTATACGACATCTGACCCGAACGCGGATGCTGTGATTAATAGTGTAATTGATGGATATCCGATGGCAAATGCCGGTTTGCAGGAAGGAGATATCATTACTGCTGTAGATGGTCAGAAGATTGAAAATGTAGGAGAACTTGCCGAATATCTTGCGCAGAACCCTCCGGGGAAGGAAGCAATGAGAATCTCCTATATGCGAAATGGTGAAACTTTGGAAGCCGAGATCATTCCGCAATTTGATTCCGAAGGATATTCCTTGGGCTTTACTTACAATTATAATTATCGTGAGAAAACTAATATACTCGGCGTTATCAAGTATAGTTTTTATGAAGTGAAGTACTGGATTGTGTCAACGGTAAAGAGTCTTGGACTTCTGATTACAGGAAATGTTTCTACGAACGAGATTGGTGGACCGGTTCGAATTGTAGATGAGATAGGGAATGTGGTTGAAGAAAGTAAGAGTGATGGCATTCTATATGTTGTTTTGAATCTGATAAATTGGTGCATACTTCTGAGTGCAAATCTTGGTGTTATGAATCTGCTGCCGATTCCTGCTTTGGATGGAGGTCGCTTGTTATTCTTGTTCCTTGAAGTTGTCAGAGGTAAGCCGATTGCAAAAGAAAAAGAAGGTATGGTGCACATGATTGGCATCATATTATTGATGATTTTGATGGTGTTTGTATTCTTTAATGATATCAGAAATATTTTCTTTTGATATAGTATTCCAAGGTGAATGATGTATCGGAAAGGAAGCGTTTGTATGTTTACACGGGAAAAGACAAAGCAAATACAAATCGGAACGGTCAGGATTGGCGGGGGGCTGCCGATCCTGATTCAATCCATGACTAATACAAAGACAGAAGATGTGAAAGCAACTGTATACCAGATTCATGCATTGGAAGAGGCCGGTTGTGATATCATCCGCTGTGCAGTTCCGACAATGGAAGCTGCCAAGGCTCTGTCAGAAATTAAGAAACAAATACATATTCCTTTGGTAGCGGACATTCATTTTGATTATCGTCTTGCGATTGCAGCAATTGAAAATGGTGCAGATAAGATTCGCATCAATCCCGGCAATATCGGTGCGGATGAACGTTTGTTGAAAGTAATTAATAAAGCGAAAGAATATCAGATACCGATTCGTGTCGGTGTAAACAGTGGTTCCCTGGAAAAGTCCATGATAGAAAAATATGGCGGGCATGTTACAGCGAAAGGCATGGTAGAAAGTGCGATGGAAAAAGTCAAATGCATTGAAGCATTTGATTATGATCAACTGGTTGTCAGTTTGAAGTCGTCGGATGTTATGATGTCAGTGCGTGCACATGAACTTTTGGCAGAAGTTTGTTCGTATCCGTTGCATGTCGGTATCACTGAATCCGGCTCTGTGATCAATGGAAATATTAAGTCTGCGGTTGGACTTGCTTTGATATTAAATCAAAACATTGGTGATACGATTCGTGTGTCTTTGACAGCAGAACCTGTACAGGAAATATACTCTGCAAAGCAGATATTAAAGGCACTTGGTATCCGCAAAAGCGGAATTGAACTTGTTTCCTGTCCGACTTGTGGCAGAACAAGAATTGACTTAATTGGTCTTGCTTCACAGGTAGAAGAATTGATTAAAGATTATGATTATAACATAAAAGTTGCTGTTATGGGCTGTGCGGTGAATGGTCCGGGGGAGGCTAAGGAAGCTGACCTTGGAATTGCCGGCGGAAACGGTGAAGGTGTAATCATTAAAAAAGGTAAGATTATCCGTAAAGTACCGGAAGATAAGTTGCTGTTTGAGTTAAAAAAGGAGTTGGATTCCTATGAAGCTGGTTGAGAGCTTCCGTCAGATTGAAGAAGACAAAAAGTTATATGGCCTATTTGGTGATGCTGAATTACAAAAGATTGAAGTGGTTCAGAATATTAATGCTGCCAATGTATATATAAGTAACGACAGATTGATTCATCGTCGCGATATAAAAGCGTTAGAGAATAAACTGAATTTATCTATTTTTCCTCGTGGTGACGGAAGTATCCGTATTATTGAAAACTATCCGAATTTAGAGAAAACAGCGGAAGAAATCTATCGTGAATATGAGAGCTCTTTCTTAGATGAGCTGACGGAGAAGGGGAATATATTTCGAACGGTTTATCTTTCTTCGAAAGTTCAGGTTCAAGAGAATGAACTTGTACTTAAGATAAAAGACAGTGCATTAGACCGGCATTATGGCAGCCTGATAAAAACATATTTTATTAATACATATCGTGATCGTTTTGGTGTTGAGATACAGGCTGAGATAGAATATGTATTGAAAGAAAAAACAAACGACAAGACTACTCAAGTAGAAGGAGATCGGAGTGATGAGTATGCGGCATCGTTTGAGCATCTTTCCTCCCGACACGAGGAAACTACTGCAGTAGTACGACCGGAGCAGATTGAAAAATCGGAAACAGCACAATCAGCAAAGCCTGCAGACGAGAAAAAATCAATTCCAAAATCATCTCAGACAGAACAAAAGACATCTGTTTATGACAAGATGAAATTCCGTAAGAAGAAACTTCCGGATGATCCGGATATCTTTTTCGGACGTGCATTTGATGGTAATTGTATTCCGATTTCAGAGATTCAGGATGAGATTGGTGATGTTGTGATTCAAGGAAAGGTTCTCGATATTGAAGACCGTGAATTGAAGATTGAAAAACATCTGTTTACTTTTAGTATTACGGACTTTACCGATACTATAAAAGTAAAGCTTTTCCTGAAAGAAGAGCAATTAGAAGAAATTGTCCCGAATTTGGGAAAAGGCAGTTTTGTCCGTCTGAAGGGTGTTGCAACTTTTGATAAATATGATCATGAGATTGCCATCGGTTCGGTAATCGGAATTAAGAAAATAAATGATTTTACTGTAAAGCGAAAAGATACAGCAGAATATAAACGTGTTGAGCTTCATGCGCATACGAAGATGAGCGACATGGATGCTGTTGTACCACCGGCAGAATTAGTAAAGACTGCATTTAACTGGGGACATCGCGCGGTTGCAATTACGGATCATGGTGTTGTGCAGGGATTTACAGAAGCAAATCATGCATTGGACAAGAAAAAGTTCAAGGATGATCCGGAAAAATTAAAGCAGTTTGAAGAGTTTAAGATCATCTATGGTATGGAAGCGTATCTGGTAGATGATATCAAAGAATTAACGGTAAATTGTGAAACGATTCCTGTTGATACGTCCTATACTGCAATCAGTATTACAACTTCCGGTTCTGCCATTGAAAAAGATGCAATTTTAGAATATGCAGCTGTGAAACGAAATGGTGAAAATAAAGAGTATTTTCATACCTATGTTGATGCAGGTGTTGTGGTGTCGGAGGATGTTACAAAACATAGTGGACTTCGACAGGATCATTTGATGAATGCACCGCAACCGGAAGCAGCATTAGCAATGTTTTTGCAGTTTATTCAGGGTTCCGTTCTTTTGGCATTCCAACCGCAAGAAACAATTGGATTTATTACACAGGCCGCAAAGCGCGCACATTTATCGTTTGACCCGGCGTATGTTGATATTGAGAATTTGTGTCGTATGTTATATCCGGATTTTCAGTCTTACCGAATCGGAGCCATTGCAAAAGAACTTCAGTTGAAAAATGAAACAAAAGGCGCAAAGGCAGAGGCAGAGTGTAGTCTTGATATCTATACAGCATCCGGTAAGTTAATCGCGGAGAAAAATGTTACGTATTTAGATGAACTCAATGGGTTGGGACGTATGTCAGATAAAGCGATTAAGTCCATGCCGATGTATCATGCTGTTATCTTATGTCAGAATGATATCGGTCGTGTGAATCTCTATCGACTGGTGTCTTATTCACATATTGATTATTATCATAAACGTCCACGTATTCCGAAAAGTGTGTTCCTGCAGCATCGGGAGGGACTCATTATCGGTTCTGCTTGTGAAGCAGGAGAATTATATCGTGCACTTGTATTCCAGCGACCGGAAAGTGAAATCCGTCGTCTGGCAAAGTTCTATGATTATTATGAGATTCAGCCACTCGGCAACAATGAATTCATGTTGAACGACGATGATTATTATGTGAAGTCATTTGACGACTTAAAGGATTTGAATCGTAAGATTGTTGCTTTGGGGGAAGAGTATAACAAACCGGTTGTCGCAACTTGTGACGTACATTTTTTGAATCCGGAAGATGAGATTTATCGCCGTATTATTATGGCAGGACAAGGGTTTAAAGATGCGGATCATCAAGCCCCGCTTTATCTTCATACGACAGATGAGATGTTGGAAGAGTTCTCGTATCTTGGACCGGAGAAAGCGTTCGAGGTTGTTGTGACGAATACGAATCTGATCGCAGACCGGATTGAGAAGATATCTCCGGTGCGACCTGATAAATGTCCGCCGGTAATTGAAAATTCGGACGTAAAGCTTCGAACAATCTGTTATGAAAAAGCGCATTCCATGTATGGCGATCCGCTTCCGGATATCGTAAAGACCAGGCTTGACCATGAGTTGAATTCCATTATCAAGAATGGTTTTGCCGTTATGTATATCATTGCACAGGAGTTGGTATGGAAGTCAAACGCGGATGGCTACCTTGTTGGTTCCCGTGGTTCGGTTGGATCATCCTTTGTTGCAACCATGGCGGGCATTACAGAGGTGAATCCTTTACCACCGCATTATTTTTGTAAGAAGTGCCAGTATTCGGATTTTGATTCGGATGTGATTAAGGCAAATGCCGCGATGTCCGGGTTTGACCTTCCGGATGCAGTCTGTCCTGTATGCGGAGAGCGCTTAACGAAAGATGGTAACAATATCCCGTTTGAGACCTTCCTTGGATTCAATGGTGATAAAGAACCGGATATTGACTTGAACTTCTCCGGAGAATATCAGAGTAAAGCGCATGATTATACGGAAGTGTTATTTGGTGAAGGACATACCTTCCGTGCCGGCACCATCACAGGTCTGGCAGATAAAACTGCATACGGCTTCGTAATGAAGTATTTTGAGGAACGCGGCATACCGAAGCGTGGCGCAGAGATTGAGCGTATTGCAAAAGGTTGTGAAGGTGTCCGTAAATCCACCGGACAGCATCCGGGTGGTATTATTGTATTACCGCATGGTGAAGAGATATATTCTTTTACTCCGGTGCAGCGTCCTGCCAATGATATGACAACCACAACGATTACAACACACTTTGATTATCACTCCATCGATCACAACCTGCTGAAGCTTGACATACTCGGGCACGATGATCCGACCATGATACGTATGTTACAGGATATCACCGGTCTGGATGCAAAAGATATACCGATGGATGATAAGAAGGTTGTGTCTTTGTTTGCAAGTACAGAGGCACTTGGTATTACACCGGAAGATATTGACGGTTGTCCGCTTGGAAGTCTTGGACTTCCGGAGCTTGGAACGGATTTTGTTATCCAGATGCTTTTGGATACAAAACCGAAGAGTTTTACTGATATGATCTGTATTTCCGGTTTGTCACACGGAACCGATGTATGGCTTGGAAATGCACAGACGCTGATTGCAGAGAATAAATGTACTCTGTCCAGTGCCGTATGTACCCGTGATGAGATTATGGTATATCTCATTAGTAAGAACATCGAAAGTGGTACGGCATTCAAGATTATGGAAAGTGTCCGTAAGGGTAAGGGCTTAAGCGAAGAGTGGGAACAGCTCATGATTGATCATGATGTACCGGATTGGTATATCTGGTCATGTAAGAAAATTAAATATATGTTCCCGAAAGCACATGCCTGTGCATATGTCATGATGGCGTTTCGAATTGCATACTTCAAAGTGTATTATCCGCAAGCGTATTATGCAGCGTTTTTCAGTATTCGTGCAAAGGCAATGGATTATGCCATTATGTGCCGTGGTAAAGATATTCTGGTAAGTGAGATGAAGCAGCTACAGGCACGTGCTGCCAGTAAAGATCCAGCCAATAAGATATCAAAAAAAGAAGAGGACCGTCTGGATGATATGAAAATTGTCCTTGAAATGTATGCAAGAGGTATCGAGTGTCTTCCGATTGATATATTCAAGGCAAAAGCGACACGTTTTCAAGTAATCGGCGATAAGATTATGCCGTCTCTAAATAGTATCAATGGTCTTGGTGATAAGGCGGCAGAACAGATTGAAGAAGCAGTTAAAGACGGACCGTTTCTTTCAAGGGAAGACTTTAGAATCCGTTGTAAAGTCAGTCAGACGATTACGGATACTATGGCACAGCTTGGACTGCTTGGTGATATACCGGAGTCCAATCAGATGTCAATTTTGGACCTTTTGAAATAAATTTCACTAATTTTGCAAAAAATACTTGCAATTTCCTGGGACATAGTGTATATTAACAAATGTTCCGTGGCTCGTTGGTCAAGCGGTTAAGACGCCGCCCTCTCACGGCGGAAACAGGGGTTCGATTCCCCTACGAGCTGCTATTTTTCAGAGTACCGAAGCATGATGCTTCGGTATTTTTTTTATCGAATATACAGTACCTATTATCTTTTCTTATAGAAAAGACTTGAAAAAGGATGAAAGGTATAATAATATTATTAAATACGATTTTATAATCGTATCGCATTGTTGGTAAAAGCAATTTTCGATTAGGATGGTTATATCATGACAGTTTTTGATGGTTATTGTGCACTTGGTGGTGATGTCACTTCTGACATTTATCAGTCCTTGAGTGAGAAGATGATGTTAAAATTCCTAAAAAAGCTAACAGAAGATGAACAGATGCATGTTCTGGAGCAGGCAATTGCAGCAAAGGACAGAGATTCTGCTTATGCGGCAGCACATACCCTGAAAGGTGTTGCACTGAATCTTGCTATCAGTAGACTTTCGAATCCGCTTTGTGGTCTTACCGATGCTTTGCGAGCCGGTTTTCCGCAGAACGCGGAGGAATTATTTCAAGAAGTAAAAACTGAATTTGAATATGCAGTCAAAGTGATAAATTTGATTGAAATATAAAGTGTTAGATTGAAACGGAGGAATTTGATATGAAATACATGGGAGTAAATGAGCTTAGAAGAAGCTATCTGGAATTCTTTGAGAGCAAGAATCATCTTAAGATGAACAGCTTTTCTTTGGTTCCGCAGAATGATAAAAGTTTGCTGTTAATTAATGCCGGTATGGCACCGTTAAAGCCGTACTTTACCGGACAGGAGATTCCGCCGCGTAACCGTGTTACTACCTGTCAGAAGTGTATTCGTACCGGTGATATTGATAATGTAGGTAAGACAGCACGTCATCTTACTTTTTTTGAGATGCTTGGTAACTTCTCTTTTGGTGATTACTTCAAACATGAAGCAATTGCATGGTCTTGGGAATACCTGACGACAGTGCTTGAACTTGATCCGGAACGTCTGTATCCGTCTATTTATGGAGAAGATGAAGAGGCATTTGAGATCTGGAATAAAGAGATTGGCATTCCGGCTGAAAAGATAACCAGATTCTATCGTGATGCAGATGGTAAGTGTGATAACTTCTGGGAGCATGGTGCAGGTCCTTGTGGTCCGTGTTCGGAGATTTATTATGATCGTGGGTTAGAGTATGGCTGTGGCAAACCGGATTGTAAGGTAGGCTGTGAATGTGACCGTTTCATGGAAGTATGGAACAATGTATTTACGCAGTTCGATGGTGATGGCAATGGCAATTACACCGAGCTTGCAAGTAAGAATATCGATACCGGCATGGGTCTGGAGCGTCTTGCAACCGTTATGCAGTCTACTGATTCCGTATTTGAAATTGATACCATGAAGGCAATTCGTGAGAAGGTAAGCGAGATTTCCGGTAAGAAGTATGGTGAGAACGAGAAGTACGATATTTCAATTCGTGTTATCACGGACCATATTCGTTCGATTACCTTTATGACTTCGGATGGCGTTATCCCGTCCAACGAAGGTCGTGGTTACGTATTGAGAAGATTGCTTCGTCGTGCATGTCGTCACGGAAGACTGCTTGGTATTGATAAAGCATTTATTCAGGAGATGTGTAAGGTTGTTATCCGCGAGTCTAAGGATGGCTATCCGGAGCTTGAAGAGAAGAAGGAATACATTCTTAAGGTTCTCGGTGTAGAAGAAGAAAAGTTCAACAAGACCATCGATCAGGGCTTGAGCATTCTTGCTGAGATGGAAGAGGCACTGGCTGCAGAGAATAAGAAGACTTTATCCGGTGAAGACGCATTCAAGTTGTATGACACTTATGGATTCCCGATTGACCTTACGATTGAGATCTTGGAAGAAAAGGGTTACGGTGTAGATGAAGAAGGCTTTAAGCAGGCAATGAAGATCCAGAAGGATACTGCAAGAAGTGCAAGAGCTGTAACAAACTATATGGGTGCAGACGCTACCGTTTATGATGAGATTGATACAAAGATTACTTCCGAATTTGATGGATATGATAAGCTTGTAGGAAATGGTAAGATTTTAGTACTTACTACCGAAACCGATATTGTTGATGAAGTAGTAGGTGGTCAGACAGCAACGATTATCGTGGATAAGACACCGTTCTATGCAACTATGGGTGGACAGTCTGCAGATACCGGTATTATCAAGAATGGTGATAATGAGTTTACCGTTGTTGATACTATCAAGCTGAAAGGCGGACGTATCGGTCATGTTGGAACCGTATCTGCAGGAAGCTTCAAGGTTGGTGATATCGTTGAACTTAAAGTGGATGCTGTACTTCGTGCAAACACCTGTAAGAACCACAGCGCTACCCACTTGCTGCAGAAAGCACTTCGTACTGTACTCGGTACCCATGTAGAACAGGCAGGTTCTTTTGTAAATGCAGACAGACTTCGTTTTGACTTTACACATTTCTCTGCAATGACAGCAGAAGAGATTGCTAAGGTTGAAGCAATTGTAAACGAGCAGATTGCAGCAGAACTTCCGATTGTAACGGATGTTATGTCTGTAGATGAAGCACGTAAGAGCGGCGCAATGGCACTCTTTGGTGAGAAGTATGCTGAGAAGGTACGTGTTGTATCTATGGGTGATTTCTCTAAGGAACTTTGCGGTGGTACTCATGTTGCAAATACCGGTTCCATTACCGTGTTTAAGATTCTGTCTGAGAATGGTATTGCAGCAGGTGTAAGACGTATTGAAGCAATTACCTCCGGTGCTGTATTCGAGTACTACAGAAATATCGAGAAAGAACTCAATGCTGCTGCAAAGGCAGCTAAGACAGACGCATCCGGTCTGATTAAGAAGATTGAATCCTTACAGGAAGAAGTTAAGAATGTTCAGTCAGAAAACGAGAAACTGAAAGCAAAACTTGCTAATCAGTCTCTTGGTGATGTAATGGAAAACGTAGTTGATGTGAAGGGCGTGAAGCTCTTAGCAGCAAAATTACCGGAGATCGACATGAACGGACTTCGTAACCTGGGCGATCAGTTGCTTGAAAAGTTGGGCGATGGTGTGGTTGTTCTTGTATCCGCAAAAGATGGCAAGGTAAGTCTGGTAGTGATGGCAAGCAATGAAGCAATGGGCAAGGGTGCTCACGCAGGTAACCTTGTAAAAGAACTTGCAGTTCTTGTTGGTGGTGGCGGCGGTGGTCGTCCGAACATGGCACAGGCCGGCGGCAAGAATCCGGACGGTATTGATGCAGTACTTGCAAAGGCTCCTGAGATATTGGCTGGACAGGTTAAATAATTGTATTTGAAATGTATTTTGGAAGTAGTACAGGAGTAAAAGTCCTGTACTACTTTTTTATGAAAAAATCAGAATACAATTTTGAAATTCATGACAATAATTTAGTATTTTAAAACATTAATGTGACAAATTGCTAATGTTGTAGTATGATACTTAAGAAATTTGAAGTTTTCAATAACAAAATTTCAAATATTATTTACAGGGGAAGAGGTTAAAAATAATGTTAAAAGTAGAAAGAGTTACAAAACGCTATGGTAAGACAATTGCCAACAATGACATTTCTTTTGAAGTCAGAGATGGTCAGATTGCAATTCTTGCAGGTCCAAACGGAGCAGGTAAGTCTACGATTATTAAGTCCATTGCAGGTCTTCTTCGTTATCAGGGAGATATCACACTGGATGGTTATTATAATAAGTCGAAGGACGCAAAACGTATTTTGGGTTATATTCCGGAAATGCCGGCTATCTATGATTTGTTGACCGTTGAGGAACATCTGGAATTCATCCGTCGTGCATATAAGATTGAAGATGATGGATACGGCGAGAAATTGTTAGAACGTTTTGAATTACTGGATAAGAAAGACAAGCTTGGGAAGGAACTTTCCAAAGGTATGCAACAGAAGCTGTCTATCTGTTGTGCGTTAGTTCATAAGCCGAAGGTGATGATTTTTGATGAACCGATGGTTGGTCTTGATCCGCACGCTATCAAAGAGTTAAAGCAAATGTTCCGTGAACTGAAGGAGGAAGGAGCTTCGATTCTCATTAGTACCCATATGCTTGATAGTGTGGAAGATTATTGGGATATTGCGCATATTATGATGAATGGAAAGTTTGCGGCCACCATGACAAATGATGATCGGGAAGATTCCAAACGATTAGAGCAGATGTTCTTTGAAATTACAGAGGGGAACAAAGAGAGTGAGGCGAATGATGTTGTAATAGATGAGACAGAGGAATTTTCAGAATCTGAAACAAAGGATACGGAGGAGTAATCATGAAAGCACTTAGTTATCTTTTGTTAATTAAGATTAAAAATGGATTGATACAGTTTGTTAAGAGTCCGGTGAAGTTAATTTATACAATCTTCATGGTGGCTTGTTTGTCTATCGTATTGATTGCCGGCTCTTCTTCGGATACACATATGACGCAGGAATATCTGAACAGAGAGTATTTGATTGGCGGAATTCTTGCCGTATACGCACTGATTTTTTATCTTACTGTAAATTCCGGATTTAATACCGGCGCAACAATATTTAAGATGCCGGATATAAACCTCTTATTTGTTGGTCCGTACCATCCTCGTACACTCTTAATATACGGTGTAATCCAGCAACTTGGAGTGGTACTGATTTCCGGTGTATTTCTTGTTTTTCAATATGCTTGGTTAAATCAGTCGTTTGGCATAACAGCAATTGATATGATCTTCATTATGATTGGATATGTTTTAGTTATTTTTGTGGCTCAATTACTATCCATGATTATTTATTGTGTAACGAACGATAATGATGTTTTAAAGAAGATATTAAAAGTGGTTGTATATCTTCCGATTTTGGCATTTGTTGCTTATTATCTGATTAATGCGGTATTGAACGATAGTCTGAGTATTCAGATTCTTGCTGATGTAGGAAGTTCTAAAGTTGCAGTATGGCTTCCGGTATTTGGCTGGATTACGAACCTGATTAAAGGCATTTTGTTATCCGATGCGATTGCAATCGCGATTGGCAGTGTAGTAAGTGTTGTTACTGTTGTAGTAGTAATTGTATTGTTGTTTGTAGTCCGGATGGATTATTATGAAGATGTACTTCAGACGACAGAAGCCACTTATGCAGCTGTAACTGCAGCAAAAGAAGGCCGTGTACAGGAAGCGGCACCGCGTAATGTGAAAAAAGGAAAGCTTGGTATTGGAAAAGGTTATGGTGCGAATACTTTCTATTATAAACATTTAATAGAGAATCGTCGTGGTAAGGTGCTTTTGTTGCCAACTCTAACAATTGTATTGTGTGTATGTGGTATTGTGGCATCCTTCTTCTTGAAAGAGATCGGCTTGCTGCCGATTCTGGGATTTATGGTATACATGAAGATGTTTACCGTTGGTATGGACAGACTGCCGCGTGAGACACTGAAACCGTTTATCTATCTGGTTCCGGAATCCTCGTTTAAAAAATTATTTTATTGTATGCTGGAAGCTGTTCCCGGATACTTTGCAGAAGCAATTCTGCTTTATGTACCTGCAGGAATTATTACCGGAACATCCATACCTGAGATAGTTCTTTTTGTAGCCGTTAGCATAAGCTTTTCATTCATGTTTATTGCGGCAAATTTATTTGCAGACCGTATTTTTGGCGGGTTTACTTCAAAAATGCTGATTATTAGCTTCTATATGATTCTTTTGATCCTTTTAGCTGCACCGGGAATTATTCTTGGTTGTGTAATTGCATTTGAAGTTGTTGTGATTATCAGTGAGACATTTACTGTATTGTTGTGCATGGCAAGTTGTAATATTTTATTAGCATTGTTATTAATCTTTGCATCCAGAAATGTATTGGAATATGCGGAAATGCATAATTAAATCAGAACGGAATAGATAAGGGAAAAATTTGAATTTCAGTAAAAAAACAGTTGACGAAACATTAAACTATGCTATAATGTATTAAGTGCTATTCAAATTATACCCAAACAGTTGTATACGCACAATACACAACTGGAGGGAGGTTAGGTGTGAGACTATGTCAAATGTAATCGTTAAAGAAAATGAGACATTAGATAGCGCTCTCCGCAGATTCAAAAGAAACTGCGCGAAGGCAGGTATCCAGCAGGAAATCCGCAAGAGAGAGCACTATGAGAAGCCGAGCGTAAGACGTAAGAAAAAGTCTGAAGCAGCTCGTAAGCGTAAGTTTAAATAACAATCCGAAAACCCTCAATCGCTTTGATTGAGGGTTTTTCAGAATGTAACAATGATTGTGTGAAATGTTGAGTGAATATGAGAAGCAGATATAATTTTGATTATGATTTTGAAAGAGAAGA
>JAZNXH010000035.1:0-2332 GCA_045593785.1 Lachnospiraceae bacterium | reverse complement strand
TCGTTTTCTGCGTATCAAGCTGTGTGCGCCTTTTGCAACTACATCTTGTACACTGCACATTCCTTGTGCAACTTATTTTGTGGACGGCATCGTTTATGTCAAGCGATGCTGAAATTATTATCGGCGACAGTTATCGCCTTCATAGTTTTTATCGGCAAGTATTTAGTAAAACTTTAGTCCTGTTTTTCATGTTTTTCTACACATTTACACTCCGATTCTATTGTGCGCATTCTATATATGACGTTTCATGCCTTACGCATACTTCTCAACCTTAATGTGCAGCTTCCCTTTCCGTCCGGTATAGGTTACACCGACATAACGGTACTTGCCGTATCCGCGTATCGTCAGCACATCTTCCGGCTTGAGCGGTGTACTGTTACTCTCGCAGAGCCTCTGGTTCACGTAGACCTTACCTGCCTGAATCAGCTCTGCTGCCACACTTCTGGAGCACCCGGCCACCGCTGCCACGATTGCGTCCAACCGTTCCGAGCTCACCGGCTTCACCAGTTCGATAAAGCTGCGCTCCGCCTGTGCTTCCCGCGGTTCATCCGAGACATCCACACACACCACCGTCGTATGTGCTATCCGGTCCAACTTCTCTATGATGAATTCTGCGATTTCCTGCACGCAGAACACTTCGGCTTCCTTCCCGCTCACGATAATATCCCCGATGCGGTCACGTTCCAGTCCAAGATTCATCAACGCACCCAAGAAATCCCGATGCCCCAGCTCACCGGAAAACTTCACATTCTTCGGCATCACCTTAATCCGTGCAATCGGAAACGTATCTTCTCCGTAACAGTTCTCCTCCGAACCAAAGCGCACCATCACGCGCTCACAGCCCGGATACCCTCCGTCTGTCTCGAACGGAATTCCGTGAAACTCCTTCTTGTTTCTCTGCATTAAGTCCTGCTCCGCCAGATTCAAAAATCCTGAAAAAGTATAGATACTCTTCTGGAAACTCCGCTCTGCCAGATCCGTTAAGTGCTTAATAAAAAAACGTTCTTCCTGTGTCATATCTTACCTGCTCCATAAATACTCCACCAATTTTATCTGACTAAGATATAGCATACGCCCGAGCAATTATCAAGCCTTCTCAGAAAACAACGTTTTCCTCTTATGTCCTGTATCCGGTGGATTTTTATCGAAATACATGCTATAATAAATCAATTCTATGAACCGAGGTTATGTATGAATATTGTTATTATTGATGGGCAAGGCGGCCAGCTGGGTGCCCAACTTGTAAAAGAGATCCTAACGCAATTCCCGGATGCGAACCTGACCGCAATCGGTACAAATGCCTCCGCGACTGCAGCCATGTTAAAAGCCGGAGCAAAAAATGTTGCAACCGGCGAGAATCCCGTGACCGTTGCCTGCCGTAAAGCTGATGTAATTATCGGTCCGATTGGTATCGTAATTGCTGATTCCCTTCTGGGTGAAGTAACCGAAAAAATGGCACTCTCAATTGGTCGTGCAGATGCCTCTCGAATTCTCATCCCAATGAATAAATGTGATAATCTGATTGCCGGCGTCCCGACTCTTAACACAGCAGCCTTGATTGCGGATGCCATTGCAAAATTGCGTAACATAATCAATTGTCAAACCACTTGATTCTTCGTGTGTTTTATATTACAATGTCATTGTTGTTCAGAAGAATAACGCGGAAACAGAAGTTTTCTTTCATTCAAGCAATTTTTATAAAATGACGATAAATTAACGATACTATGAAGGTGTCATTATCTCTGAAGAGATAGTGACACCTTTTTTACATTCAGAAAGGAACTTACCTATGAAAAAACACAACCATTTACAAAAAATGATTCTTTCCGCTGCTTTTCTGGCACTTGCATACATCATGCCGTTTCTGACCGGACAGATTCCCGAAATCGGTGCCATGCTCTGTCCGTTACATATCCCCGTACTTCTTTGCGGCTTTATCTGTGGATGGCCCTGGGGACTCGCCGTTGGATTTATTGCCCCGTTATTCCGTTCCCTTACGCTCGGCATGCCTCCGTTTTTCCCAAAGGCTCTCTGTATGGCATTCGAACTTGCAGCCTACGGTGCCATCGCCGGCTTCATGCATCGATTACTCCCCCGCAGAAAACCATATATTTATTGTTCTCTGCTGACCGCCATGATTATCGGACGTCTAGTCTGGGGTACCGCCATGTTTATCTGTCTGGGTCTCAGCGGCGGAAGCTTTACCTTTGCCGCGTTCCTTGCCGGCGCGGTGACAAATGCCATTCCCGGAATCATCATTCAGATTGTCCTGATTCCGGTGCTTGTGATGGTACTTGACCGACCGAAGCTGTCCGGTCTAGCTGAGGATTAA
>JAZNXH010000034.1:0-6862 GCA_045593785.1 Lachnospiraceae bacterium | reverse complement strand
CCCAACTCCTGGGCGCACAGAACGACATGGCTACGATCCGACTTTAATGATTCCGGCTTTTTTACCAAGTGTTCGCATCGCGTTTGTCGTTCCGGCATTTCCGCTACCATAAGATCTAATATCAATATGATTTGCCTTACCAACTACATACGCAGTGGAAAAACAGCCAAACGCATATCCGATTATCAATGCCAATACCGTCAATACATATATATTCTCAGGCATAATAAACATACATCCTTTCACACAAATTATACACCGTTCTCGTTCTCATTTCGTTCACGAATAATAAACTTCAACGAAGTACCGGAAAAGCCAAAAGCTTCACGGATCTTATTCTCAATATAACGGGTATATGAAAAATGCATTAACTGTTTGTTATTAACAAAAATAACAAAGGTTGGAGGTTTTACCGCAACCTGTGTAATGTAGTACAAACGAAGACGTTTTCCCTTGTCAGACGGAGGTTGTTGTAACGTAGTAGCCTCCATCAGAATTTCATTTAACACACCGGTCTTAATTCTCAAATTCTGATTCTGAATTACTGTCTCAATGGAATCAAACAGCTTATTCAGACGTTGTCCGGTCAGTGCCGATATAAAGATAACCTCAGCATAAGGAACAAAAGAAAGAATTTCTCTGATTTTTTCTGTATATCGATAAATCGTCTTATCGTCTTTCTCAATTGCATCCCACTTGTTTACAGCAATGATAACACCTTTACCGCGTTCATGCGCAATACCGGTAATTTTTGCATCTTGCTCCGTTACTCCTTCTTGTGCATCAATCACAAGTACGACTACATCCGCACGTTCTACTGCCGATACCGTTCGAACTGTCATAAAGTGCTCAATTTCTTCCTTTACCTTACTCTTTCTTCTTAAGCCGGCGGTATCAATAAAAACATATTCTTTATCATTATAAGTGACCGCAGTATCAATCGCATCACGGGTAGTACCTGCAATGTCCGAAACAATAACACGATTTTCACCCGTCAATTTATTAATGATAGAAGATTTACCAACATTCGGTTTACCGACAATCGCAATACGCGGTCGGTCATCTTCCTCTTCCAATGCCTCTGTCTGTTCAAAGTTTTTCACAACTTCGTCCAACATATCACCAAGACCCAACATAGATGCAGAAGACACCGGGAACGGCTCACCAATTCCTAAGTTATAAAACTCATAAACATCTGCCTGAAACTTTTGAAAACTGTCGACTTTATTTACAACCAGAATAACCGGTTTTTTTGAACGACGCAACATATCAGCAACACGTGCATCATCATCCACGAGTCCCTGACGAACATCCACCAGAAAAATAATAACATCGGCAGAATGAATTGCAATCTCTGCCTGTTCCCTCATATATGAGAGCATCTTATCTTTTGTTGTCGGTTCAATACCGCCGGTGTCAATCAATGTAAACTGGTGATTCAACCATGTTACATCAGCATAAATACGATCACGGGTAATGCCGGGCTCGTCCTTTACAATCGAAATTCTTTCTCCGGCAAGCGCATTAAACAAAGTTGATTTTCCTACATTTGGCCGCCCAACAATAGCGACAATTGGCTTTTTATTCATTGTTTGTACCTATTTTTCATTATTCCCAAGAATTGCATTCACAAACGAACTTCCTGTTGATTGTACAATACGTATTCTTGTTTGTAAAGCATTTTCAAGTTCCGACAAATGCATGTCATCCAGAAACACATCTTCACCGGACCGTAACATAACCTCCGGTAAAAGGAGCTCGTCTCCAAGTATTTTATCGGATAATTGTTTATAAATATCCTGACCGGTCAACAGTCCGGCTACCGTGATTTCATCTCCGAAAAATTCATTTATTATCGGATACACGGTAACATGTAAATATGGAAAACGATCACAGACCAACTGTATTATCTTCTGCAATTCATCCGAAACCAGCGTACCGGTTGCAACAGAAATATTCCGTTCTTGTGCGGAAGGCAGTTCATCAAATATTTCAAGATATTCTGTCACTTCGGTCTCCAGTAGTCTTACCATACCAACTCCGTTGTCCAATTGGTAATAATCTTCATATGCTTCATTCTGCGGCAACGGTATACCGGCCTTCAGATACCATTCATCCGATGCATAAACAAATCTTGTATTATGAGTAAATAACATATGCTGTTGCCACAATTCAATCTGATGAATCACCCTGCGTATATCTTCTGGCTCAAATGGAGTCAGTTTTGTCAGATTATCACGATATTTTGTCAAACCGGCAGGAACAACAGAACAACTAAGAATGTTTGGAACAAATTCTTCCAGGTCAGCAATGGTACGATCTAATTCTTTTCCGTCATTATATCCTTTGCATAATACAATCTGTGCATTCATCTCAATGCCGGCATCGGAAAACCGTCTCAATATCTCAGTCACATTACCGGCAAACCGGTTATTTAACATTTTGCAACGAAGTTCCGGATTCGTGGTATGCACAGATATATTGATTGGCGATAATTTGTAGTAGCAAATTCTTTCTATATCCTTTTCAGATAGATTTGTCAAAGTAACATAATTGCCCTGAAGGAACGATAATCTGGTATCATCATCCTTAAAATATAAGGTATCCCGCATCCCCGGTGGCATCTGGTCAATAAAACAGAAGATACATTTGTTGCGACAGGATTTATATTCATCCATTAGTCCTTCTTCAAAACCAATTCCCAGATCTTCACCGAAATCCTTTTCAATCTCTAATTCCCATTCTTCACCGTTTAGTTTTTGGATGAGCAGACAAATTTCCTCATCCTGTGTCTGAAACCGATAGTCCAGAACGTCCGTGATTTCATTCCCATTCACGCAAATAAGCTCGTCCCCTATTTCCAGTCCGAGCTCCTCTGCAATACTATTCGGTTCAATATAATTGATTTTGTGTTGTCTCATCTTATGCACCATACTCATTCATTTATTGACAGAAAAGCTGCCAGGGTTCCGCGTTTACCTTGGGTTACACGATGCGAAAATAACAAATCCGGATTGCATGCGGTACAAAGACCCGATTGATGGATATTGGAAGAATTCAATCCAATATCAAGTAATGATTGTGCAATGGATTCTGCCAGATTGATATGATATCTTTCATTTACTTTATGTGTAATCAATGAGAATCGATTCGAACCAAACTCATTCAAAAATGCATCTGCAACTTCATCACCGACTTCAAAACAATCCGCGCAAATACATGGACCGGTTACTGCAATCACTTGTGCAGGTTTGGTACCGTATGCTGACATCATACCTTGTACTGTTTTAGCGGCAATTCTTTTTACTGTTCCACGCCAGCCGGAATGTACCAGACCAATTGCTTTATTTACCGGATCCACCAAATATACCGGTACACAGTCCGCTGTCAGAATTGTCAATGTGATACCGGCGTGATTTGTAATTAATGCATCAATATTATCATAATCACGTTCTTTATTATAGCCTTTTCCGATGTCATCAGAATCAACAATTCGATATTGGTCCTGATGTGTCTGTTTGGCATGAACAATACTTTCCGGTTTTACGCCAATTACATCACAGATCCGGGCATAATTTTCATAGACATTTTCTTTTTCATCACCATTTTGAAATCCAAGATTCATCGAACAATGTATTCCGGTACTTACGCCGCCCAAACGCGTAGAAAAGCCATGGCAAATCCATGGAATAGCTTCTAAGACAGGAAAAGAAAGATATGGTGTTTTTCCCTGATTCAACCGATAAAGTTCCAAAGCATTTCTCCTTTTCCTAACATTGAAAAGAAAAAGCATCCTTTATCAGTGACACTTCTTCTCCAACAATTGATATAACATCAAAACGTACTGCAGTAGAATCCGGTAATCCGTTACAATGAAGATAATACAAAGCAGTTCTGCAGATATGTCTGATTTTATTAATACTGATTGCTTCAAAAGGATGACCGGATACAGTGTTTTTTCTTCTTTTTACTTCAATAAAACAAAGATAGCCATCCGATTCTGCGATAATATCGATTTCACCGTGTCTGCATCGGAAATTCCTACAAAGTATCCGATATCTTTCCTGTACTAGAAATTGTGTTGCCAAATCTTCGCCGGCATCACCGTATGTTTTATGATTTCTGTTTTGTACCAAACTAACTCCTATTCAAATCCTGTTCTTTGGATTTGATTCGATCCAAACGATCTACAAACAAAAGTACCTCTGCAACAACCTGATATAATTCTTTCGGAATATAATCTCCGATTTCAAGCTTTGATAAGGACTGAGCCAATCGATCATCCTTATGAACCGGCACATCTGCTGCTTTCGCAGTATCAATGATTCGCTCAGCCAGATATCCTTTTCCGGACGCGATGATTTTCGGAGCTTCTTCTAATGGATTATACTCAAGTGCTACCGCTGTCTTAATTTTATTGTTTCTTTCATCATAAGAATCTGCCACGCTCATCACCTTATAAACAATACATTATTCATTCTCTGCCAGTATATTCTTGATAAAGCTTCTTCGATGAATCGGACAAGGCCCAAATTCTCTAATTGCCTGCATGTGAGCAGCGGAACCATAACCTTTGTTTGAAGCAAACCCATATTCCGGATAGATTCTGTCATACTCTTCCATCAGATGATCTCTGGTTACCTTAGCAACGATACTTGCAGCCGCGATCGATACACTCTTTGCATCACCCTTAATAATTGGTATCTGCCTAATATCAAGGCCGGTAATCGTCTCTGCATCTACCAATACCAATCCCGGTGTCACATCCAAATTCTGTACTGCCTGTAACATAGCTCTTCGTGTTGCCTGTTTAATATTATACTCATCAATTTCTTCCGGCGTACAACTGCCAATCCCGATTGCAATTGCCTTTTCGCTAATCTCAAGAAAAAGCTCTTCTCTTTTCTTTTCGGATAATTTCTTCGAATCATTAAGATATAATATCTCACAATCCTTTGGCAAAATGACAGCAGCTGTAAAAACAGGACCGGCGAGCGGGCCTCTTCCAACCTCATCTACACCACAGATAAATTCATAATCTGAATACTTCTCTTCATATATACGCATGTTTTTGAGTCGCTCACGCTCAATTTCTAACTTAATACGTGCTTTTTCTGCAGCAATCATGTGCTTTTCTTCCGCTTTTGTCATTTTCTTCGGTTCCATATTAACCACCAGGCCTTTCCGGTACTGATTTAGACGGTTCTGTCTTCCGGTTTTTCAACTGTAATTTTTCCGATACGTCCGTTTTTGAAATCATCCAAAACAAAAATTGCAACACGATTGGTATCCGGAATGCCACCTTTCAACAAACAAGCACGTTTTATTGCAATACGCAGCAAGATTTCCTCGCCGTCCGTACATTCTTCAATCCCGTATTTTGTATTTAATATACCGGGGTAATTCACAGCAAGATACTCACTCAATTTTACAGCAAGATCATATGGATTCAAAATATCTTCATTGATTGAACCAATCCATGCAATGCGAAGGCCAACTTCCTGATCTTCAAATTTAGGCCACAACACACCCGGTGTGTCCAAAAGCTCAACATTTTTATTCAGACGTATCCACTGCTTTCCTTTTGTTACGCCAGGCTTATTTCCTGTTTTTGCGCAAGCTTTTCCGGCAAAACTGTTGATAAATGTGGATTTCCCTACATTGGGTATGCCAACAATCATCGCGCGGATTGGACGACTTATGATTCCTTTTGCTCTGTCTTTTGCAATTTTTTCTGCACAAACTTTTAAAACAAGATCATTAATTGCCTTAATACCATTTCCATTTTTTGAATTGATAACAGCAACCGCATAACCGGCCGACTCATAATGTGATTTCCATTGTGAAGTCAGTTTGTCATCTGCCATATCCGATTTGTTCAATAGAATCACTCGTTTTTTATTCTCTGCCAGCTTATCAATATCCGGATTCTTGCTGCTATACGGAATTCTGGCGTCAATGAGTTCAATTACAACATCAATCAACTTGATATCTTCTTTCATCTGACGCAATGCTTTGGTCATATGACCAGGGTACCAGTTAATTGAGGTGTTTGCAAAACTTTTTACTTCATTCATGATATCATCCCTTTATCAGAAATTATTGTTCCGGTTCCGGAATATAGCCAAATGGAGTCGGTGTAGGACGCACATAATCCTTGTTCGACTTGTTTACCAAAGAAAATGGACTGATACGAATCCATGCCATCCCAACAATATCATCTCTTACAACATTCCCGATTGTTGAAAAACGACTGTCTTCACTATTATTTCGATTGTCACCCAAAACAAAATATTCATCTTCATCCAGGGTAATTGGTTCTGCAGCAAAACCGGACAACAGCATCGGTTCAACCGGATATGGTTCCAAAAGAATCGTCCATTCATCTGTTTCATCAGAAAGAAAATAAATCTCACCATCTTTGATTTGAAGTGTCTCTCCCGGAAGCCCGATCACACGTTTGATATCATAATACATGTGTTCATCGCCACCTTGTCGAAATACAATCAAATCATAACGCTCCGGTGCATCTTTACGAAATGCAAGCTTATTGATAATAATCGTATCCCCCTCGGACAAAGTCCCTTCCATCGACTTTCCGATAACATCTGTTTGCTCCACTGTGTAAACAACCAAAATATATGCAAGCAGAATCACAGACGCAATTTCTATTACCCAACGTAATACCGCCTTAAACAGTTGGGCAAATTTTTTCTTCCGCTCTTCTCTTTCAAAATCATAATCAAAATTATATCTGCTTCTCATATTCACTCAACATTTCACACAATCATTGTTACATTCTGAAAAACCCTCAATCAAAGCGATTGAGGGTTTTCGGATTGTTATTTAAACTTACGCTTAC
>JAZNXH010000033.1:0-2049 GCA_045593785.1 Lachnospiraceae bacterium | reverse complement strand
GGTATGGATTTGAAAGAATTTAAGTGGATAAACGAAAGCAGTGCAGAATATAATGATGGTGTTCTGTGCATTGATGCACCGGACAAGACGGATTATTTCAACAGCCCGGTGAAGGAGAATGGCGCGTTTCCGGAGTTGGTGGCAAATGCACCGTTGTTGTATAAAGAGATGACTGGAGATTTTGTGTTCCGTACAAAGGTGGAATTGGAGTTTAAGAGCTTGTATGATGCTTGTGCGCTGCTCGTATATGAAAATGAAAATGTTTGGGCAAAACTTGCATTAGAGAATTCCGATTTGCCTTGCAGAAAGCCTGCAGTAGTATCGGTTGTAACGAATCGTATTTCGGATGACTGCAATGGTCCGGTGATGGACTCGAATTCGGTTTGGTTGCAGGTTTCCAGAGTGGATGATTGTTTTGGCTTTCACTATTCGGTAGACGGAAAAGAATATCAGATGGTACGTGTGTTTACCTTGCCGGTTGGCAAGAAAATTAAGGTTGGTTTTGAAGCGCAGGCACCGGCTGGGGTAGGCGGAAGGCGTTACTTTAAAGAAATCAGTATCGAGAATAAGCGGATACAGAACATCAGAGCAGGAGCTTAAGCCGGTCATGGTGGTAGTTATCACGAATAGGAGAGGGAGTATATGTTGAACACTTTTACACTTCCGGATGGAACCAGGGTTCCTTGTATCGGTTTTGGTACTTATAATGCCAAAGGCGGTGACAATCTGCAGATGATAAAAGATGCGATTGAAGTCGGTTACCGGTATTTTGATACGGCATCTCTTTACGGTACAGAGCCGGAACTGGGACAGGCAATCAAGGAGAGCGGAATCCCGAGAGAAGAATTTATCATTGCATCAAAACTTTGGTATGATGAGATGGGATATGAAGATGCCAAACAGGCATTTCAGCGTTCTTTGGGTCGATTGCAGATGGATTATTTGGATTTGTATCTGATTCATTGGCCGAAAAACAGTGAAGCGGATACCGGCTGGAAGGAACGTAATCTTGCTACATGGTGTGCAATGGAAGAATTGGTGGATGCCGGTAAGATTAAAACAATCGGTTTGAGCAACTTCCTTCCGCACCATATGGATTGTATTTTGCAGAACTGTCGTATTCGACCGATGGTTGACCAACTGGAGTCGCATCCGGGATATTCACAGGAGGCGGCTTGTGAATATGCAAAGGAAAACGGTGTGTTGGTACAGGCTTGGAGTCCGCTTGCAAGAGGTAGCGTGGGAGAAAATCAGATACTGCAGGGTCTGGCAGAAAAATACGGTATTTCAATTGCACAGCTTTGCCTGAGGTTCCTGTATCAGAAAGGCATTATGTCCATCGTAAAGGCATCGTCAAAGGAACGAATGAGAGAGAATATGCATATCTTTGATTTTGAGATAACAGATGAAGATATGAAGTTGCTTTCCTGCATGCCGCAGAGTCTGTGGTCACAGGAACATCCGGATTTTGCTGTGCCGAAGGCAGCTACAAAAGAATAAAGTTGACAAATGTTTTGTCGAGTGATACACTAATGAAAATCAATAAAGTAAACCGTTGATGCGGAGATAACGGTAGTTATGCTTCTACAGAGAGTCCGGGTGGCTGAGAACCGGATGAAACACAGATTATCAAATGGACCGCTGAGGGTGCAGTCAAAAGTCTTTTACAGACCTAGTATTCTGCGACGTAAGGCAGACGTTATATGCCGGGGATATGATTGTATCTTGTAAGTGCACAGCACAGGCTGTGAATCAAGGTGGTACCGCGGATAAGTATTTGTTCGTCCTTGACAGAGAATCACTTTTCTGTCAGGGGCGTTTTTGTTTGTAAGTTTATCGCTTTATTGACAGACAGTAGAATAAGGAGAAAAGATATGCTGCTTACAAAACGATGGCGTTGCCTGTCCTGCTAATTAAAAAATGAAACTATAACAATGAATAGAAGAATAATGGAGGAAATGATTATGAATTTTAGTGGTGTTGATTTTGATACGTATTTTCGCAATTATCCGGATAAGGATGGATTTTTTGGACGCTATGGCGGTTGCA
>JAZNXH010000032.1:0-29743 GCA_045593785.1 Lachnospiraceae bacterium | reverse complement strand
CCAGCCTCCAAGCGCAATGCTGCGGCCTGTTCAGAGAGTTTCTTCTCAAATTCCTGCTCCTGTTCCAGCAACTTCGTATAATTCTCGATACGACGCTTATTTTCTTCGCTCCGGTCCAGATTCTCCTGCAGTTCTTCTTGTTTTTTGCGAATCTGGTCATCGATACTTTCTGCTTTCAGTTCCGTTTCCTTTAACTGAACAACCAGATTATTGTACTCGTCTTTAATCTCGCGAAGTTTCTCTTCTTCTTTATTCAGATTCATCTTTGCAGTATTCTGATTCACATATAAATCCTGCAATTCTCTCTGATGTGCCTCAAGTTCTTCTCTCTTCGCTGCACGTTCCTGACGCAATTCTTCCTTCTTAGCCAATAAACCTTCCGCTTTTTTCTTCAATGTCGATAATGCGTCTTCTAACTCCTCTAATTCACGTTTTCTTCCGAGGAGATTGCTGTTGTTCCGGTATGCACCACCGGACATGGAGCCACCGGGAGTAAGATACTCACCATCCGGTGTTACAATGCGTAAGGAATAACGGTACTTTTTCTGTAAAGCAATCGCATGATCAATATGATCAACCACCAGAATCCGACCAACAAGATAATTCACAACATTACGATACTTCGGTGCAGTTTCAATCAATTCACCGGCATAGCCGATTACTCCGGCCTCAGAAGACAGATCCTCCGGCGCCTCCTTCCTGCCTTCATCAATTCCGGTTAACGGCAGGAATGTGGCACGTCCGAAACGATTCTGCTTTAAATACTCAATCAATTGCTTTGCCGTCTGTTCATCATCTGTAACAATATTCTGAATATTATTACCAAGCGCTGTTTCTACAGCTGTCTCGTACTTCTTTTCCACGCTGATGAGATCCGCTACAACGCCATGAATCCCCTTGTTCTTATCTTTTTGTTCCATAACCTTACGGATACTGCTTCCATAACCTTCATAGCGTTCAGCAAGGTTTTTGAGAGACTCCAGTTTGGACTCCTGGGCTGTACATGCCTGAACTTTTTGGTTATATGCCTGCTCCGCTTCATGCACTGCTTTTTGAAGTTCTGCAATCTCGCTTTCTGTTTTCTCAATCGTCTCTGTCTTTGCGATAATTGCATCTGCAGCTTCTTTTAATAATGCTTCTTTTTCTTTTACGGTCAGTTCGACTGCAGCTTCATCCGACTTGTTGTTCAACAAATTCTGATTCACTTCTGCTTTCCGAATTATTATCTGTTCTTTCAAAGTCTCAAAATGCTGAATTTCTGTCTTAATCTCACCGTTACCCTGTAAGAAACGGAAAACATCATCATTTAAGCCTTCCATGCTCTTAACACGCGCATCAATTGCTGTCTTCAGTTTCATCAATTCTTCCGATATATCTGCCTGACTTTCATTGATACGTGCTAATTTATCCTGATTTTCACTTTGCTTGGCCAGATATTCATCCCGCTCTGCAAGTTTGATGTCATATGCATTCCGAGCCGATTCAATTCGCTCATTATAATGTGCTTCATTCTGTACAATGCTTTCCAACTGCTGGTGAATCAGCTTAATCTCACCGTCTGCTTTTTCAATCTTAACCTGCAGTTCACTGCTTTCCGCATGTTTTTCTTCCAGAAGAGTCTCTAACTCTTTCATTTTTTCAGTTAGCTGCTCAAACTCATTCCTTACACCTTCATACTGTTCTTTTGCAGATGACAGATCTGCCTGTACAACAGAAAGCTTTTCTTCTTGTTTCTGCTTTACTTCTTTGTTATTTTCGAAGTCCAAAAAGAACTGATTTATCTCAACCAGCTTTAATTCTTCTTTATATTTTAGGTATTCCTTCGCTGTCTCGGACTGTTTTTCCAAGGGAACAATCCGTCGCTCAATCTCAGAAATAATATCTGTTACACGAGACAAATTCAACTTCTCTTCTTCCAGATTTTTTTCTGCGATACTCTTTCTTTTCTTAAATTTAACGATACCGGCTGCCTCATCGAACAATTCACGTCGGTCTTCCGGTTTTCCACTCAGAATCTTGTCTATCTGTCCCTGTCCGATAATGGAATAACCCTCTTTTCCAACACCGGTGTCCATAAAAAGTTCCTGGACATCACGAAGGCGGCATACTGCACCATTAATTAAGTATTCGCTCTCACCGGAACGGTAAACACGTCTTGCAACAGTAACTTCTTCAAAATCGATTGGAAGTTTGTGATCACTGTTATCCAAAGTTATTGCAACATAAGCAAAGCCAAGTGGTTTTCTGGCTTCTGTACCGGCAAAAATAACATCCTGCATACTGCTACCACGCAACTGCTTTGCGCTCTGCTCACCCAGTACCCAGCGCACTGCATCCGCAACATTACTCTTACCGCTTCCATTTGGTCCGACAATACCGGTAATACCATCATGGAACTCAAACAGTATTTTATTTGCAAATGATTTGAATCCCTGTACTTCAATACTCTTTAAGTACATTTTTCACCTGTCCTTTCTTGAAACACTGCTACCTCTGAGACAAAAACTTTAATGTTTTCGCAGCAGCTTCCTGTTCCGCAGACTTCTTTGAACTTCCACTCCCGATTTCCAGTCGTTTTCCGTCTAAGACAACCTGAACCGTATATTGTTTTCTATGATCCGGACCATCGGTACGAATCAACTCATAACATAATTCTCCGTCCCCAAGATTCTGTACATATTCCTGTAACCGCGATTTGCTATCCGTGAACAATCCGATATCCCGTAACTGCTCCAGCATCTTTTCTACGATAAAACGACGAGCCGCATCCAATCCGCAATCCAGATATATACTTCCAATAATTGCTTCAAATGCATCGGACAAAATCGAATCCCGATCCCTTCCGCCGGTCAGGGTTTCCCCTTTTCCTAAGCACAAACACTCACCGATACCAATGGCTCTTGCACAAGACGCAAGTGATGGTTCACATACCAACGATGCACGAAGCTTCGTCAGTTTACCTTCGGATTTTTTATCAAATTTCTGATACAGATAATCACTGACTACCAATTCTAAAACTGCATCACCCAAAAACTCCATTCGCTCGTTATGCTGCACACCGGTATTCACTTTCAGTTCATTCACATATGAACGGTGTGTCAATGCCTGTATTAACTTGGTCTCGTCCTGATAATGATATCCGATTCTGTCTTGAAATGCCATACGCAATTCAGAATCACGTATACTCTGTTCCATAGCACGCCTCGCCAAAGTAATCAGCCAAAATCCCACTGACTACATACCGATTATCAAGAATGACGTGCTATCCGACCGGTAACACGTCATTCTGTATTCCTATTCTGTTACATCAAAATTGATTATGCCTGTGCGTTCTTAATCTGCTCAACTGCATCACCGACAGTAACAATCTTCTCTGCTTCTTCGGTAGCAATTTCAATATCAAATTCTTCTTCGATACCCATGATAATCTGGAAAACATCCAGAGAATCTGCACCCAGATCGTCTACGAAAGTAGTTTCCATAGTGATTTCATCTTCGTCAACATTCAGTACTTCAGCAATGATTTTTTGTAATTTTTCAAATTCCATAACTGTCACCTTTCATTGTCTAGTTTTTAAATAAATTCTCTTTGATAACATTATTTATATTCATCTCCTGAAATGTAATACATTGCAGGATAGAGTTTTTAATCTCAACGCTTTTTGAATTTCCGTGTGCCTTCACAACCAATGCATTCAATCCAAGCATCGGTGCTCCGCCATATTCAGTAGCATCAAACTTTTTCAATGTTTTCTTCAATGCTGGCTTAGCCAACGCCGCTCCAACCTTACTAATCGTCGTACTCATGAGTCCCTCTTTAATCATACTGATCAAAGTAGCACCAAGTCCTTCGTAAAGTTTCAAAATAACATTGCCAACAAAAGCTTCACAAACAATCACATCTGCTTCACCGGCAGGAATATCTCTTGCTTCAATACTACCGATAAAGTTAATATCATTACAATTCTTCAAAAGCGGATACGTTTCTTTTACAAGCATATTGCCTTTTTCTTCTTCCGCTCCGATATTCACAATCGCAACACGCGGATTCTCAATACCGATTACCTTCTCCATGTACAGAGAGCCCATCTTAGCAAACTGGACCAGATGGGAAGAACGAGCATCCACATTGGCTCCGCAATCTACCAAAAGAGAAACACCTTTTGCAGTTGGAATCAAAGGTGCAAGCGGCGGTCGCTCAACCCCTTTAATACGGCCGGCAATCAACTGTGCTCCTACTAAAACGGCTCCTGTGCTCCCTGCAGAAACAAACGCATCTGCCTTCTGTGCTTTTAACAGATTTAATCCAACAACAATCGAAGATTCTTTTTTCCTTCGAATCGCAAGTACCGGCGCTTCATCGTTCGTAATTACATCCGGTGCATGAACAACTTCGATTCTGTCAGAAGCATACTCATATTTTGCCAACTCTTCGCGAATCGCTGTTTCCTGTCCTACGAGAGTTACAATCAGATTATCTTTTTCATTGACTGCCTCAACTGCACCCTTTACAGTCTCATATGGTGCATAGTCACCACCCATAGCATCAACGACAACATTCACCTTTTCGCTCATCGGTTCCTCACTTCGCAGTAATAACATCTGTAGCAATATTTTTCTTCGTATGTTTCACCAACGCCTTGTACGTTAGTCCTTTAACACTATAACCTATCATATACAAAAAATCAACCACAAAATTCAAAAAGAATTCCGCCAAAAAAGCAAGCATTTCCAAACAAAAGAGCTGATATAGAATCACTATACCAGCTCTAAAATATCATACTATTTTTTACGATAATAAAACGCCCGAATTGACTCAAATCCAACCGTCGCAGGCTGAATAATCTGTTCCGTACTTCCTACAAACAAGATTCCGTTCGGAACCAATGCCTGACTGAATTTTCGATAAATCACTTCTTTTGCCTCTTCCGTAAAATATATAACAACATTACGGCAGACAATCAAATCACACTGATCCGGATATGCATCCTTCAGCAGATTATGATTTCGGAACTCAACGCAACGCTTTATATCATCACAAATCTTATAGGATGTTTCATTGATTTTTACAAAATACTGATCTACAAACTCTTTCGGAAGGGCCTTCAGACTCTTGACGTTGTATAAGCCGGCCTTTGCCTTCTCCAATACCTGTTTATCAATGTCCGTAGCGATAATATGAATATCTCGCATCGGAATGTATTTTGCCAGCAACATTGCCAACGAATACGGCTCATCGCCGGTGGAGCATGCCGCGCTCCAAATCTGCGGTTTTTTATTCTTGGATAAAATCAACGGTAAAATATCTTTTTCTAGAATTGCCCACTGGTCCGGATTTCGGTAAAACTCAGATACATTGATGGTGAGAAATGTCACAAACTCATCAAAGAGTACCTTATCCGTACGCAAGCGTTCAACATACTCCGCATAATTCGAAATAGAATGCCGCGCAATCAAAGAATCAATTCTACGTTTCATCTGACGCTCTTTATACGCGTTCAGATCGATCTGTGTTAATTGTAAAACTTTAGTCTTGAAATCCTCATAACTATCTGGAATCATAAATAACCCCTTAATTATTCAGCTTCAGAACTCTCCGCATTCTCTTCCGCTACTTCTTCTGCTTCAGCTGCTGCTTCCTGAGGAAGGAGTGCCTTCATACTTAAGCTGATCTTCTTGTCTTCTAAATTGAAATCAACGATCATTGCTTCAATTTCCTGACCAACCTTCAATACAGATGCAGGCTTCTCGATGTGCTCTCTGGAAATCTGGGATACATGAAGTAAAGCATCAACACCCGGTTCAATCTCAACAAATGCGCCGAAATCAGTCATACGAGCTACCTTACCGGTAACAACGTTACCCTTTGCAAACTTCTCTTCTGCATCTGCCCACGGGTTCTCATCCGGGAACTTCATGCTGAGCGCAATTTTCTCGCCGGAAATATCCTTAATAAATGCACGAACTTCATCGCCAACCTTGAATACCTTCTTCGGGTTCTCAATTCTGCCCCAGGACATCTCAGAGATGTGAAGGAGACCGTCTGCACCACCAAGGTCAATAAATACACCGAAATCGGTTACGTTCTTGATTACACCGGAGATAATATCGCCAACTGCAATCTTGGAGAAGAGTTCAGCCTGAAGCTCTTTCTTCTTTGCAACAAGAAGCTGCTTTCTGTCACCGATAATACGTCTTCTCTTCGGATTGAACTCAGTGATTACGAACTGAATCTCATGATCTTTGTACTTCTCAAGATTCTGCTCAAAGGTATCCGATACAAGACTTGCCGGGATAAACACTCTGGTCTCATCAACCACAAGACTTAAGCCGCCCTTAAGTACATCGGTAACCGTTGCAGTTAATACTTCTTTGTTATTGAATGCTTCTTCTAAGCGCTTGCTGCCGCGCTCTGCTGCAAGTCTCTTGTAGGTAAGTGCAACCTGACCGTCGCCATCATTTACCTTCAAAACCTTAACCTGCATTGTGTCACCTTCTTTTACTAATGTACGAAGGTCAACACCCGGAGTGTTGGTGTATTCACTTCTGGTAACAATACCGTCAGCTTTGTAACCGATGTTGAGTGCTATCTCGTCTTCTTTCACACGTATTACCGTGCCTTCGATCACCTGTCCGTTGTGAATCGACACTAACTGCTCCTCCGCTAATAATTGTTCAAAACTTGTTTCCGACATTTTCGAAAAAACCTCCTTGATAATATTATTTGGGGTGGAAGCGCCTGCTGTAATACCTACGCTGTGAAAGGATCGGAGAACCTCCAAATCCAAGTCATCGGGTTGCTCTATAAAGTAAGTATTTGCACATTCCGTTTTACATATTTCGAAAAGCTTTCTCGTATTCGAGCTATGCTTCCCTCCGATTACGATCATTGCATCATGTTGCCCTGCCATCTCATATGCTTCTGTCTGACGGACTTCTGTTGCGTTGCATATCGTATCGTAAACAATACTATCATACCCCTTTTTCAAAATTATTTCAACAAATTGTTGAAACTTTTTGTAATTATATGTTGTTTGCGCTACGATTGCTAATTTACGGTCCGATGCCGGACTGAAACGGAGTACTTCCTCTTCTTCTTTCAACACATAATATTCCCCGGTACACCATCCGACAATTCCCTGTACTTCCGGATGACTTTTATCACCAAATATTACGGTTGCTCTTCCTTCTTCCCCTTGTTTTCTCACGATATCGTGAATTTTTTTAACGAACGGACATGTGGCGTCCATTACATTCAACACGTTCGTCCCAAATTCATCTTTACGACATAAACGGTCGTTGATTTCCTTTGAGACACCATGTGCTCGGATAATCACGGTTCCCCGTTCCAGACCATCTGCCTCCTCGATTGTCTCAAGCACTTGTACACCTTTTTTCTTTAGATCATCTACTACAATGTCATTATGTGTTATCGGTCCATAAGTATATACCGGAATCTGAGACACATTTGCCTGTTCATACACCATATCTACCGCACGGCGGACTCCATAACAGAACCCTGCTTTTTTGGCAAGCTGTATTTTCAAAACGACCACCTCACTGCTTAATCAGGTATCTCCTGAAACATAGTAGTTACTTTCATATATGATTATTTTTTCGAAGCAACAATACGGCTTACCTCTTCCGCTACCTGCTCAATACTCAACTCTGAAGTATCAAGATACACCGCATCTTCTGCCTGGCGCAATGGAGCAAATTCACGGTTCATATCCCGATGATCACGCTCTGCAATATCTTTTTCAATCTCTTCCAGATTGCACTCGATACCTTTTTTGCTTAATTCATCAAATCTTCTTAAAGCACGTTCACGAATTCCGGCCGTCATATAAATCTTAACTTTAGCATCCGGAAGCACATAGGTGCCAATGTCTCTGCCATCCATTACTACATTGTCGGTTGCAGCCAGACGACGCTGTAATTCCACAAGTTTCATACGCACCTTGGGCACCACAGAGCTTGCTGAAGCCATCTTACCAACTTCTTCTGTCCGAAGAAGATGTGTGACATTTTCTCCGTTCAATATCACCTGCTGTTCCTGGTTTTCATAACGTATGGTTACTGACACATCATCACAAGCAGCCTCAATTTTATCTGTTTCCTCTGCAGCTATTCCATTACGGATAAAATGTACTGCCATCGCACGGTACATCGCACCGGTGTCAACATAAATAAATCCAAGATTCTTTGCAACTAATTTTGCAATTGTACTTTTTCCGGCACCTGCCGGTCCGTCAATTGCGATTGCAATCACATTACTCATCGTATCATTCTCCTCATTTATGATATCCCGGTACCGGCTGCATGTCCGGTTGTCCAGGCAATTTGAAGATTGAACCCTCCGGTTAAAGCATCCAAATCCAAAACTTCTCCGGCAAAATACAAACCGGAAACCAGTTTCGACTCCATCGTCATCGGATTAATCTCTTTTACATTCACACCGCCGCGGGTAATAACAGCTTCCCGGTAGCTGCCCAGTCTCTCAACAACAAACGGTAACCGCTTTATCAATTCACATAAATGTTTTCTTTGTTGCTGCGTCACACTGTTTACCTGGACATAGGGATTAATTCCACTTATACCGATAATATACTCTGCCATTCTTGCCGGAAGTAATGCCCCGAGAGAATTGCGGAACTGACGATTAATATTTTCCTTAAAATCACTCAGAACTCTTTGCTCCAACTGTTCCATGGATAACGCCGGCTTTAAGTCAATTGTAAGGGTTGTTCCATCCGGAAAACCGGATGCCAGTTCGCTGCTTGCAGATAAGCACAACGGTCCACTCACACCTTCTGCAGTAAACAACATCTCCCCAAATCCATTGTATAACTCTTTATCAATCCGTTTACCCTTTTTCTCAATTGGTACCGTCACAGTAAGACTCACGTTTTTCAGTGACAGTCCTTCGAGCTGTTTTATAGCTTTTTCTTTTACTATAATCGAAACCAAAGATGGAGACAACTCTGTTACATCATGCCCAGCCTCTTTTGCAAAGCGGTATCCGTCACCGGTAGATCCCGTCGATGGATATGACAAACCGCCGGTTGCCACAATACAGGCATCTGCCTTGTACTGCTTTTTGTTTCCGGTTTCAACACCTGTCACACAACCATCCGATTGTAAAATTCTGCTGACTGCTGTATTATAGCAAACCGTCACACCTAATTCTTTCATCCGATGTTCCAGAACCCGAATCACATCAGATGACTTATCCGAAACAGGAAAAACACGGTTCCCTCGCTCCGTCTTAATGTCCAATCCAATATCACGGAAAAATTGTAATGTGTCGTATGCTCCGAAACGGTCGTATGCACTATAAAGGAAACGCGGATTTCTTCTTACGGAAGCAAAAAATGTATCTCTATCGCAATCATTGGCAAGATTACATCTTCCTTTTCCGGTAATATAAATCTTCTTTCCAGGTTTTTCATTCTTCTCAAATACCTGAACATTATGTCCATTCTCTGCAGCAGTAATTGCAGCCATCATACCTGCTGCTCCTGCACCAACAACAATTATCTCTGCCATCTTCTCCTGACCAACACTCTTTCCATTTTAACAACAAATAGCTGCCTTATCGCGGCAGCTATTTATGATGATTCTTCATATAGACGTAATACTCTCCGAAAGAAAAATTGTCTGATTCGTATCCAGCCCCCATTATCTGAAAAACAACACCATTTTGCTCCGCAAGATTATCCAATAAACTCTGTGCAATTGCATCCAGCACAGCTTTTTCTTCTGATTCTGTCAATCCCGTTACCGGACAGGTATCCGGCATAAAATCAACCACAACATTCTCACCATCAATAATCGCCGACCTGATTCCGACTTCGTATCCCGCATCTTCCAAAGAATCACCGATCAAAATAATCAGATTCATTGGATCATCGGCATAACCGGTCTTTACAATCGATGATACTGCTTCCGTCTCAAATGTATCCGGATTCACTGTATAAAAATATATCTCTTCTAATTCACTCAATTGAAACTCAAACGGTTGCTCTGTCGGAGTTGTAACGGAAACGGAATGCTCCGAAGAAACTCCCGGATTCAATGGTGGGGTTGTCCGTACTTCATCATTGCCATCGGAAGAACAACCAACAAGAGAAAACAACAAAAGCAGAAGCAGACATAATGCCGGCATCTGTAATCGCGTTCTCCGTTTATTATCGTAAGATTGATTCTTCATTCCAAGCTCCATTCTGAAATGCTTCCTAGAAAGCAATGACCACTGAAACAAAACACTTACCTATAAAAGGAGTCTATCCTCCAAGTATGTCAATAATGTGTTATTTTTAATTTTTTTTAAGTTTTTTGTCTATCTGGTTCCTTCCGTCAAAACCGTACGATTTTTATATATATAGTCCGCCAGAGAAATCACAGTTAAAACAAGGGAAGCATATATCAACACCTGTTCCAGGATATTAAATAAAACCCAATCAACATTCAGAATCAAAACAAAGCAGGCAATCATCTGAACAACTGTCTTGGCTTTCCCCCAAATGCTTGCTGCGATTACAATACCTTTTCCAGCCGCAACCAAACGAAAACCGTCAATAATCAGCTCTCTTGCAATAATAATCAAAGCAATCCATGCCGGCATCAATCCCTGTTCAACAAAACAAATCAATGCAGAACAAACCAGTAACTTATCAGCTACCGGATCCATAAACTTGCCAAAATCCGTTATCAGATTATACTTTCTCGCAATATGCCCATCCAATGCATCCGATATACATGCAATTGCATAAACAGCCAATGCATAAAATTCATTACCCGGAATCCGTTGCAACATCATTAACACTACAAACAACGGAATCATGAATACGCGGAATATGGTTATCTTATTTGGCAAATTCATAGTTATCACCTCAAATCCAAAATATTTATTCTATCGCTTCTGCTATCAAATCATAACCTTTTGCACCAACAATACGAACCGGCAGAATCGTCCCTGAAAGTTTTCCTTTTGCAGCTTTTACGAACACATACCCATCAACGCCGGGAGCATCCATATAAGCACGAGCCACATACACTTCATCTTCCGGAATTGCTCCCTCAATCTGAACATCCAGAACACTTCCGATTCTCTTCTGTGCCTGTTTGAATGCAATCTCCTGCTGTATTCGCATGATGCAGTCGCGTCGTTGCTTCTTAATCTTTTGCGGAACCTGCGGTTTCATTTTGGCAGCCGCTGTCCCCTCTTCTTTTGAATACATGAAAACACCAAGCCGTTCAAACTGTATCTCTCTTACAAAGTCACATAACTCTTCAAACTCTTCTTCCGTTTCTCCCGGAAATCCTGTTATCAGGCTGGTACGAAGCACTATCTGCGGTACCTCTTTTCGAAGCTTTTGAATCCGTTCTCTCAGTTCATTTTGATTTGTTCTTCGACCCATTCGCTTCAAAATCATATCAGAAGCATGTTGTACCGGCATATCAAGATATTTTACAATTTTCTTTTCATCACGGATTACCGCAATCAATTCATCTGTAATTTCTTCCGGATAACAGTACATCAGACGAATCCATTCCGGACCGTCAATCTTACATAATTCCTTTAACAGCTTTGGAAGTGTCTTTTCCCCATAAAGGTCTACACCATATAAAGTAGTCTCCTGTGCTACCAGAATCAGTTCTTTTACACCCTGAGCCGCCAGCTGGGAAGCTTCTTCTAATACCCTTTCCATCGGGACACTGCGGAACGGTCCGCGAATACCCGGAATCACACAATATGTACAATGCTTATCACAGCCCTCTGCGATCTTAATATATGCATACGCTGTGCCCGTAAAGTGACCACGCTTCACTGTTAACGGCGGCATGTAATCCATTTCGCGCAAATAAACATGTTCCGCATCTGTTATATCACTTTCAGCACTGCTTCCGGCAAGCTGTTCCTCCAGACGGTCCAGTACCGTACCAATATCTGCATAAGCTCCGGTTCCTAACATTACATCTACTTCCGGAATTGCCTCTCGAATTTCCTCATGATAACGCTGTGACAGGCACCCTGCTACAATCAGGAACTTCAGCTTTTCTTCTTTGAGACGGCCACATTCCAGTATTGTATTAATGCTTTCTTCTTTTGCATCATTAATAAAGCAGCAACTATTAATTACAATGGCATCTGCATCGTTTTCTAATTCAACGACCTCATGTCCATGTTCCTGCAAAATAGAAATCATTATCTCACTGTCTGCCAGGTTTTTATCACATCCCAGCGATATCAGGCAAACTTTCATCACATTACCTCGTACAGTTTGTTATGCCTCTTCTGCTGACTGAATGCAGTTATTCATAAGCATTGCAATTGTCATCGGTCCAACCCCACCCGGTACCGGTGTGATCATGGAGCAGTGCTCACATACTTCATCAAACTTCACATCGCCGCAAAGCTTACCATCTTCACCGCGATGAATACCTACATCAATTACAACCGCGCCTTCTTTTACATATTCTGCTGTAATGAATTTCGGTTTTCCGATTGCAACAATCAGAATGTCAGCCCGTTTTGTGATTTCTTTTAAGTCTTTCGTACGGGAATGGCATACCGTAACTGTCGCATTCTCACGCAGCATAAGAAGAGCCATCGGCTTACCCACAATATTGCTTCTTCCGACGATAACACATTCTTTTCCTTCCATCGCGACTCCGGAACGTTTTAACAACTGCACGATTCCAGCCGGTGTACAGGAAACAAAGCCCTTACGTCCAATGCAAAGATTGCCGACGCTGGTAGGATGAAAACCATCAACATCTTTCTCCGGTGCGATTGCTGCAATCACCTTATCCTCGTCAATATGTTTCGGAAGCGGCAACTGAACCAGAATGCCGTTTACTGTTGTATCAGCATTTAAGCTTGCAATCAATTCCAACAATTCTGCTTCGCTCGTTTCTTCGGCAAGTTCATAAGACAATGAACGGATGCCAATATATTCACAAGCTTTTTTCTTGTTCCCTACATACACTGTAGAGGCAGGATCATTTCCCACCAGAATAACTGCCAGACATGCTTCTTTTCCCTGCTTCTTCATCTCGGCAGCTTTTTCTCGCAGTTCATCCTTGATTTCAGTAGAAATCTTTTTTCCATCAATGATTTGATACATTTTCTTTTTCCTCCGTCATACCATGTTTCAATTGTAATTTTTCATCATCCGGGTGTAGCGCATGAATTTTTTTCAATGCAACAAAAAATAACAAACTTGTAACTCCTGCACCAACTGCAGCTTCTGTAATTGCCAAATCCGGAGACTCCAGAACAATCCAAACCAAAGACATCACAAGGCTATATGACATAAATATGATAACCGCTGTCATCACATTTTTACATAAGCTTACTGTTGCCGCACACAATATTAAAAATATCAACAAAATAATAGTAAATGTTTTCATACTTTCTTCTTCCAAATGTGTTTATTTTTGCGTGTCAAATCATTCCCGAATCGTATAATACTCCGGTTTTTTACCTTCAAACTGTGCTTCATGCATATCAATCGTAATCTGCATCTTCGTAATCAGATGTCCGGACACAGGACTTGCAAACCAGAAAAAGATGATGATAATCAGCATCTTTAAGGTTGCATACTGAAAACCGCTTTGAATCATCAGACCCACAAGCACCAGCAAAATACCGAGCGTATCATTCATTGCAGCTGCATGCATGCGATTAATCACAAAATTAAAACGATACAACCCAATTACTGCAGAGCAGGCAATAAACAATCCTAACAATATCATAGTATTTGAAATTCCAAAAACAATCCACTCTGCCATAACTTATTCCACCTTATTCTGTTCCAATTTCTTTGCCCTTCTTTCGGTACGTTCCAGATACACACCAAGATATATCTTTGTCAGGACAATCACAGCCAAAAAACTGATCATGGCATAAATCAATGCCACATCCAGCAGATACCCTTCTGCAAGCATAACCGAAAGAATACAAATCATCATAATCGTTAAGGTACCGATTACATTCACACCAACAACACGGTCTGCCAGACGCGGACCTTTAATAACCCGTATAAAAGTCAAAATAACCAGCAATGCCAGAACAATTAATACTGCTATATACACTGTCTGATATGCCTGTGCAATCATAGCATCTGAATTCATTGCTCTACCTCTTTTCCACTCTTATGTTCATCTCCTGCAATCATCTCTTCTGTTATTCGCAAATGCTTTATAAAGGAAGAATCTTCCATGCCGTCTGCAAATGCTTTATCCAGACAATGCACCGTATAGGACTCGTCTTCTTGAAAAACGGTAATTGTCCCGGGGGTAAGCGTGATTGAATTTGCCAGTGCAGTTCTTGCAGCCCCGGACCGGAGATCCGTATCAAAATGAATCAAAACAGAATCCGGTTTATGTTTAAAGTCATAAATAACCTTCAAAACATCTATATTGGCCTTCGCTATTTCCCACAGAACCAGTCCCGCGTAACCTATGTAACGCAAAACATTACGATACAAACGAACTTCTTTTCTTAGCCTGTACCCTAAGAACTTATAACAGAATAAATATACAGCAAAAGAAATCGCTACTCCAAACAGAGCGATTTCCAGTGTAATATTACCATTCAAAATAATCCAAAAAACAAAAAATATAATCGGCATAGTTCCATCCCTCTTTTTTCATCGTTACAGTATAACATAACGTAAAATCAGTGACAAGACTTGTGCTGCCGATTTTATTATTTCTTTATAACTCTAACCCGTATCTGAAAGATGTGAACGCATCGACTTCAATGCGTTTTTTTCTAATCGGCTGACTTGTGCCTGCGAGATGTGTATCTCCTCCGCAACTTCCATTTGCGTCTTTCCATAAAAAAAACGCAGTTGTATAATCTGTTTTTCACGTTCCGGAAGACGCCGCATAGCTTCCTTTAGCGCAATCTCTTCCACCCAGTTTTCTTCTCTGTTCTTTTTATCAGAAAGCTGATCCATAATATACAGCGAGTCTCCACCTTCCGTATATACAGGATCATACAATGATACAGGAGTCTGAATTGCATCTAATGCATTAATAATCTCTTCCTCCGCGATTCCGGTGCACTGAGACAATTCTGTAAGGCTTGGTTCGCGATTGTTTTTCTTGATATAATCCTCTTTTGCATAGATTGCCTTATAGGCAATATCTCTCAAAGACCTGGACACACGGATGGCATTATTGTCGCGAAGATATCTGCGTATCTCTCCGATAATCATCGGAACGGCATACGTAGAAAATCTCACCCCCTGTGTGATATCAAAATTATCAATTGCCTTCATAAGACCGATGCATCCGATTTGGAACAAATCATCTACGTTTTCATTTGCATTCGAAAAACGTTGGATAATGCTTAAAACCAGACGAAGGTTTCCCCGGATGTAAAGCTCTCTGGCATGAACGTCGCCTTCTAAAATCTTGTGAAACAGAGTCTCCTTTTCCTCTGCGTTCAGCAGTGGTAATTTTGCAGTGTTTACCCCACATATTTCAACCTTAAACGTCCCCATGACTGCCTCCGGAATCAAAAGTTACTACACTAATGATTCACGGAAAGCAGCTTAATTATTCATGTTTGACACTGATAAATTCTGGAATATTATCTGTCCCACTTATCACACAACGAGTTAATCTGATCTGCAAACTTTGCCAGATCTTTATTAGCACCGCCTTCATTATGCTGAATCACGGTCATCAGTCGCTGACCGGCAGCAAGCAAACGAGCAAATACGGAAGAAACAGCCTTTGGTGCACTCTTCTTTACACGCTGACGTTCCCGAATTCCTTCGGTTACCAATACATCCCTGCTCAGATCATAACAACCACCGGAGTATGGTGCCAGAGCATCCATTCCGCAGTTTGCCTTCAATGTATGAACAAACTCATCACATATCTGATCCTCTCCATGGACAACAAAAACCTTCTTTGGTTTCGTCGAAAACGCACGGATCCAACGCAGCAACCCCTCTTTATCCGCATGTCCGCTAAAACCGTCCAGCTGGGCAATTCTGGCTTTCACTTCAATCGTTTCGCCAAATAAACGAACCTCTTTCACTCCCTCTTGTAAAATCCGTCCAAGTGTTCCGTTTGCCTGATAACCAACAAACAGGATTGTGCTTTCGGGTCTCCATAAATTATGTTTCAGATGGTGACGTATTCTTCCGGCTTCGCACATGCCGGAAGCAGAAATAATCACCTTCGGCTTATCATCGAAGTTTATCAGTTTTGATTCGTCGCTGGTAATTGCATATTTTAACCCCGGAAAGATAATCGGATTCTGACCGCGTTTTGCAATCTCCATTGCTTCCGGCGAAAAACAGCTTTCCATATTTTTTGTAAAAATCGAAGTTGCTTCAATCGCAAGCGGACTGTCCATATAGACCGTAAAATCTTCAAAACCTTTTACCATTCTCTCGGTTTTCATCTTACGGAAATAAAACAACATCTCCTGGGTACGCCCGACAGCAAATGCCGGTATCACCAGATTCCCGCCACGTTCAAAAGTTTCCTGTGTAATACGTGCTAATTCAAGAATATAGTCTGTTTTTTGTTCTGCATGATTTCGATTGCCGTAAGTCGACTCCATGACAACATAATCTGCTTCTTTCACATAGTCAGGGTCTTTGATTAACGGTAAATCTTCGTTACCAATATCACCGGAAAAAACCAGCTTTCTGGTGATTCCGTTTTCCGATAAAGTCAGAACAACACTCGCCGAACCAAGCAGATGACCAACATCTACAAAGCGCACCGATATCTCCTCGCTCACTTTATATTCCACATTGTACGGAATCCCGACAAAATGCTTTATCACACCGAGAGCATCTTTCATCTCGTACAGCGGCACAACTGCTGATTTACCGGAACGCTTTCCTTTTCTGTTCTTCCACTCCGCTTCCTGCATCTGAATGTGTGCGCTATCACGCAACATAATGTCACATAAATCACAAGTGGCCTCTGTTGCAAATACCTTTCCGCGGAATCCCCTTGCGTACAGCAACGGTAACAGACCGGTATGGTCTATGTGTGCATGTGTTACAAAAACATAATCGATCTCAGAAGCATTGAAGGGAATCTCCTGGTTCTCATAAATATCTTCCCCTTGCTCCATACCACAGTCAACCAGAATTTTGGTATTTAAAAGTTCAATACAATGACAACTTCCGGTCACTTCGTGGGCAGCCCCGATGAATGATAATTTCATAACTACACCTCCATTTCAGAGTGGACAAAACCTTACACACACAGATTGTTTTCCTAATTTATAGTGTATCGATTTTCCGACACTCTGTCAATTGATTATAACTCTGCCTTCATAACCTCTCTTTGCAGTCTTCTTATTATCTTTTTCTCCAATCGTGATATGTATGATTGAGAAATGCCTAACAAATCTGCCACTTCTTTTTGCGTTCTTTCTTCTCCGTTCCGGCTGGTTAATCCAAACCGCATATTGATTATTTTTCGCTCACGTTCATCCAATTTACACAATGCCTTTTGTAGCAGTTTCCGTTCCATCTCATTCTCAAGATTCTTATAAACACAGTCTTCATCTGTTCCAAGAATGTCAGACAACAACAATTCATTACCGTCCCAGTCTACATTCAATGGTTCATCAATCGATACTTCCAGTTTTAGTTTATTATTACGTCTAAGATACATCAATATTTCGTTTTCGATACAACGTGAGGCATAGGTTGCAAGTTTGATATTCTTTTCCGGATTAAACGTATTGATTGCTTTAATCAGACCGATCGTTCCGATTGAAATCATATCCTCCACACCCACACCTGTATTATCGAATTTCTTTGCAATATACACAACAAGACGCAGGTTGTGTTCAATTAGAATTGTTCTTGCTTCCGCCTCTGCTTCTGTTCCCAAACGTAGGATTTCTTCTTGTTCCCTCTCCGGCGACAACGGGGACGGCAGCACCTCTGTTCCACCAATATAATGTATGCCGCCTTGCTTTCCAAATAATAAATCTCTTAATCTTATCAATACCTTCATTCGGATTCCATCACCAATTGCAAATTTCAGTAACATAGTTTCCCCCTTTATTATCACTTAATTATTATTTTCCCTCGGATATCCAATATGTTGTGAATGCAATATTATGTTACACCTTTCCTGTAGAAACATTGTATTTTCTGCAATCGCAGCATATATTCCGTTATAGGTTTCTCGCTTATTTCCGTAATGTATCATTAACTGCTCCAATCGATAAGCGGTCAGCAACCCTGCACGATTTCCAATTGCAGAATACGGAATCAGACGATACTGACTCCGGTCCGGCTCCAGTTTCTGCATCAGATGGTCTTGTATCAGGATGACCGGTTGCCCGGAAATCGGCTCAAACAAATGATTTCCACTATCGTAGAACGCTTTTGCATCTACTTTAATCCCATTGTTAATCAATGTAACCTCATAATGACAGTTCACCCACTTCTCGTTACGTCTGCGGAAACAATACAAAAAATGAATCGCCAGTAAGACTACACCTGTAGACAGCCCTAAGTAAATACTACCCGATGACAAACCGCGTCCCATCTTATTTAGCATTGTGTTTATTCCGAAAAAGGCACCACATATTCCGTATAATAATGCTGTATTGCACAGATACTCCACCAGCCCCTTTGCCGGTATTCCAATCAATGTTATCGTTCCTGCACATAAGAAACGTATCAACGGATAACTCCACCTGTTATAACACCCAAAACAAATCATTACCACTGCCGTACCTGCACCAATGGTTGCCGCTATAAGGATTCTCCAATATATTATTTTTTGTTTAGGATGAATCAATATCAAAAACAAAAAATCCACAAAGAAATTCCATACAAAAATCAAGTCCACATAATATGTAATTATCATAACTGCTTCTCCGGTACCGACACATTTGCTCCAACCTTACTGTGTTGACCCGATTATATTCCTATTTCTCTGCGAAGTCTGTCAAAACAACGGCAAAAAAAAGACAGCCGGATACTTCCGACTGTCTTTTCATTAATTTTAATTATTCTGTTCGAAGTGCAACCACCGGATCTTTCTTTGCAGCACTTCTGGATGGAATGATACCGGAAATCAGAGTCAACAGAACGCTGATTGCAATCAGAATACCGCCAACTAATAACGGCAACTGCGCACTCAGATTTGGTATACCGGTCAGTGCATGAAGAATCGCATTAATCGGTATACATAATAAATAGGTCACCAAAACACCCAACAGACCGGATGTGAATCCGATAATTACGGTCTCTGCATTAAACATACTGGATACATTCTTTTTGGATGCACCAATCGCTCTTAATATACCAATCTCTTTGGTACGTTCCTGTACTGATATCAAGGTAATAACACCAATCATAATTGAGGATACGACCAAAGATACCGCTACGAAAGCAATCAAAACATACGTAATCGCATTGATAATCGTTGTTACGGATGACATCATGATTCCAACATAGTCCGTATACGCTATCTTATGCAAATCATCTACACCGGCATTATAATCAGAGATTAAATCTTCAAGCACTTCTTTGTTCTCAAACGAAGAAGCATACAAATTGATGCTTGCAGGATCTGCAAGATCCACATAACCGAGTTTTTGAAGGTTATATTCGTAGCTTGCTTCAGACGATTCCATCACTTTGTCAAAATTCTCAGCACATTGTTCTGTAGTGTATCCCGAAACTGCCATATCCAAAGCTGCGGACAACTGCTCTGCGCTCATCTGTCCTACCTGTGCACGAACCTGTTCTGCATACTGCAGCTTATACTGTTCTGCAGCCATCTGCATAAATGCTGTTCTCAGTTCTTCATCACTCATAGATGCCATATATCCTGCAATCTCAGCTTCGCTCATACCGGTTTCCTGAACGGCCGCCTGAATCAGCGTAGCTTCAATCTGTTCTCTTGGCATTGCTCCTACTGACTGTCCAACAGCCGCCGCAACTTCTTCTTCACTCGGCACGCTTACAATCTGCAGATAAGCTTCTGCTTTTTGTGCATTATCAAGTTCTTTGATGTATTCCAAAAAGCCTTCAGCCTTTTCTTCTATTGTCATGTCTTCAAACACGGAAGCAAACGGAAGTCCGGTAAAGATATCATTCTCCTTATCCGCCAGCTGTGCTTTCAATGCAGCGGATTCATACATCCTTTCTACTACATACTCCGTAAGCTTTCCGGTATAACCAATCGATCCGGTCAACATAGAAGAAACTGCATTCTCACTCGGTCGGATAATACCGGACACCTTTAATACTGTTGCATTATCATATAAATACTTTAATCCGGTTTCCGTTTCACGAAGATCAACATAAGAATCCGTTGCCGCATCGTAACGATAACAATCCGAATTCAAAATAACCCGGAATTCTGTACTACAGATATCTTCGAAGGACCATTTACGTTCTACATTCTCCAATTCAGTTTTATTGATAGCTGCCTCGGTTACTTTCTTAACCTCGTCCTTCGAAAGAAGACCCAATGCATAAAGTGTTACATCATCGATTTCATTTCTTGAATCAACGACCAAAACGATTTCATCATAACTGTTTGGCCAGGAACCATAGATTACATCATATTGATTTTCCAACAGCGGATTAATCAACTTACCATTATCTCCGCTCAGCATCTCCTGCCACAGAATCATGGACGGACCGCCCATGGAGAAGGATGACATCATCTCCATTGAACTGTTTGTCATCATTCCAGATTCCTCACCCATGGCAATCATAGATGTCATATCCATACCAAAGGTTTCTTTCATTACATCCATGATTAGTTCTTCTGAGTCAGAACGAATAATATCTCCTTCGACATTTTCCGTATACACCAACATGTCAAGATTATATGTGTATTTCACACCATTCAAAGCTTCGGTCAATACATTTTCTTCTGACATATCACTGCGTTTGTTCTCCAGATGTGTCTTAAATGCCTTCAAATCATTCTCTGTTGTCTCCAACGTATTCATGGCATTCATCATATCATACAGCATACGTTTCTGGTACACCGCATCCAGTTCATGCTGGCCGGAAGACTGTGCAGTTCCGATAAACGTCTCCATCAATGACCCAAGATCTATCGTCTGGGATTCCAGTGTTATCGGATAAGAAGATAACGTATCTTCCTGTACTGCGTTAATATATGTGGTCATACCATTGGACACTGCATAAATCAATGCAATACCAATAATACCGATACTGCCTGCAAACGAGGTCAGTATGGTACGACCCTTTTTGGTGAATAAATTCTTAAGTGATAATCCAAACGCAGTAAACAATGACATGGAAGGTTTCTTACTCTTCTTGCCCGCTTCTTGTTCCTTTACCGCTTTATCTGCTTGCGCTTCCTGCTGCAACTCCACCTCGGTAAGCGGCATGGAATCATCCGTTATCTTACCATCGAGCATACGGATAATACGGGTAGAATATTTTTCTGCCAGTTCCGGATTATGGGTAACCATAATAACCAGGCGATTCTTGGATATCTCCTTTAATATCTCCATAACCTGTACACTGGTTTCCGTATCCAGTGCACCGGTCGGCTCATCTGCAAGCACAATATCCGGATTATTTACAATTGCTCTTGCGATTGCAAGACGCTGCATCTGTCCACCGGACATCTCGCTCGGTTTTTTACGAAGCTGCGAAGAAAGCCCTACTTCTTCTAATGCCTTCTTTGCTCTTTCTCTTCTCTCTGCCTTTGAAACGCCGGAAAGCGTCAGTGCAAGTTCCACGTTCTGCAATACCGTCTGATGGGGAATCAGATTATAGGTCTGAAACACAAATCCGATGGAATGATTACGATAGGTATCCCAGTCTCTGTCCTTGTAATTCTTCGTTGAGGTACCACGGATAATCAAATCACCTTTGGTATATTGGTCCAACCCGCCAATAATATTTAACATGGTAGTTTTTCCACAACCGGAAGGACCTAATATCGATACGAATTCACTTTTTCTGAACTGAAGATCGATGCCGCGTAATGCTTCAACAATCTCTCCGCCACCGGGATACTGTTTTGTAATTCCTTTCAATTCAAGCATATCTTCTTGTTTCCCTTCTATATATAAATTTATTATTATTCCAAATTTGCCTGATTATAACATTCACACTGTTCCTTGTCTATAACCATATGCGTTAAAACACGGAAATCCGCATTGAATGTATTATTTACTCCATTCTTATTATATAAATCTGAATCATATCTGCATTTTGTGAAATTTTTAAGAAGATTGGATTAAAAAACCGGCTTCCCGTATTGGGAGACCGGCTTTTATTGTATCATCAGTCTTTTTTCTTGTTTTTCTGAAGGAACGGAGGAATCTGAATTCCACTGTCAGACGCTCCGAAATTGTTTTGTGGCTTCGGTGCTGCAGTGGTAGTAGTTCCACCAAACGGGGCTGCGCCTGTGTTTGTCGGCTGACCCACCGGACGTGCTTGCGGAGCCGGTGAAGAGGTTGCGGACTGTGCCGGTGCTGCAGCTTTGTTGGTTGCACCGTACGGAGGCATAAAGCTCAAACCACCTGCTGTCTTATTGGTACCATAATTACCGCTGATAAACGGAGGGGTTGCAATACCGCCAAATCTTCCGTTCTCCAGACCGGTTGCAATAATTGTAATAGAACAGAAATCCGGTACCGTCTCATCATATACAGCACCAAAGATAATCGTTGCAGCTTCTCCGGCCTTCTCCTGTACCATCGTTGCAGCTTCGCTTACTTCAATCATGCTGACATTACCTGAGATATTGAACAATACATGACTTGCTCCTTCAATCGAAGTCTCAAGCAACGGACTCTCGATTGCCTTCTGAACAGCAAGCGTACACTTGTCGTCACCGGTTGCAGTACCGATACCGATATGCGCAATTCCTTTATCCTTCATAACCGTACGCACATCGGCGAAGTCAAGATTAATCAAGCCCGGAACATTAATCAGGTCTGTAATACCCTGAACACCCTGCTGTAACACTTCATCCGCCTTCTTCAATGCATCCGGCATGGTAGTTCTGCGGTCTACCATCTGAATCAGCTTATCATTCGGAATTACAATCAAAGTATCGACAACATCTTTTAATTTTTCAATACCGGAAAGAGCATTGTTCATTCGCTGCTTTGCTTCAAAACGGAACGGCTTTGTTACGATACCTACCGTAAGAATACCGAGGCTCTTGGAAATCTCTGCGATAACCGGTGCTGCACCGGTACCGGTACCGCCGCCCATACCACAGGTAACGAACAACATGTCCACATCTTTAATCAGATTGGTCAATTCTTCTTTGCTTTCTTCTGCTGCTTTTTCACCAATCTCAGGCTGTGCACCTGCACCAAGTCCCTTGGTCAGTTTTTCGCCAATCTGGATACAGGTCGGTGCTTTACAATTCATCAGATGCTGCTTGTCCGTATTCACACAAACAAACTCAACACCCTTAATATTCTCATCTATCATTCGATTAACAGCGTTATTTCCTGCACCACCAACACCAATAACCATAATTCTTGCTGCAGATTCCATCTCATTCTTTCTAATCTCGAGCACGGTGATTCCTCCTTAATCGCATAAGAAATTTACATACATATATCGAAACTGAAAACAATATATTGTGTTCCAATTTTTATCCCTATACAACATAATAAATATTATTGAAAAAATAATCAAGTATTAATTGACATGTTTTTAAGTTTTTTTTACTGTTTTTTCTTTGCCGTCACGTCTTTATTGATTTCGCTGTAGTTTTCCATATACAAAATCATGTTTTCGCTATCCAATTTATCTATGATTTCATTCAATGAAGAAAGCGCCAAATCATAAGATTCATGTTTTCCCAGTCTTACTTCTGTTTCACCGCAATGCAACACAACGGAATTATCGTACAAAAACTCAATCCTGTTCACGTTGATCTCATATAATTCAATCAGTCTTGTTAAATTCAAAATCACGTTATAAAGCGATACTCTTTGTACTTTTAACGTATTATGCAGGACAATGTTATCAAACTCCAGACCGGTAATCAGCGGAATGTCTTCAATCCGTCGCAAAGAACTTTCCACCACCAAACCGTCGCGGTCAAAATAAAAGAACTGTCCCATCACACGCACACAACCAATGATACGTTTTTCATACACCGTAAGTTCGATGCTGTTTCTGTCCAGAAGTTCTGCATCAATCTTTTCAATGAATGGCACATTGTTTTCTCCCTGCAGGAACCAACGGATTCGAAATAACACCGCATACTTGTCCAACGGAGAGGTAAACACCATATCTTTTATCTCTTCATCACTGTATGACACCGTATTATTAACGATCCGCACAGAAGTCAGTTGGCAGTTCGAATGAAATACTGAGAGAATAATCAGCAGCACAACCAAAGAAATGGTAATTCGTAATAAAATCGACACTACGCTTCTTTCCTCGCTCATGCTGCCCTCCTTTCTCTGTTACAAACCTACACAACTGCCTGTATGAGTCCTCCAAGTTGCTGCAGATCTGCTACGATGTCTTCATATCCACGTTTCAGATACCGGTCCGTATCCAAAACCGTAATTCCTTCTGCCGCCAATCCTGCAATCACCAACGCAGCACTTCCCCGAAGTTCCTTTGCCATCACCTGACAGCCCTGCAGACGTTCCTTTCCATCAATCAAAAGAACATCTTCCGTAACCTCAATGGCTGCACCCATTTTTCGTAATTCCGGCACTACAAGGAATCTTCCTTCGAATATCGTTTCTCTTACCATGCAGACACCGTCTGCAATACAGAGAATTGCACATAATTGAGACTGCATATCCGTCGGAAAACCTGGAAACGCCTCTGTCTGTGTATAAGGGATTGCGTTCAAGCGTTTCGGTGCCTTCAACCGAATCCTTCCACCCTCACATTGAATCCTGCATCCTACGTTTTCCAAAACAGATATTACCGCTTGCAATTCATTCTGATCCGGTCCAAACAATGTAACATCTCCTGCTGTAGCTGCCGCCGCAAACAAATACGTGCCGCACACAATCCGGTCTGCGGGAATCCTATACTCACAAGGATATAATTGTTTTACTCCTTTAACCGTAATGCTTCTGCTTCCGTCACCATAGATTCTGGCGCCGCACTTTCGCAAAAAATCACACATATGACAAATCTCAGGTTCACATGCAGCATTTTGTATCCGTACCGTTCCTTCGGATACCGTTGCGGCAAGAATCACACTTTCTGTCGCCCCGACACTAACTGTCGGAAAGCGGATCACAGTACTTTGAATCTTTTGCGTCTCACACTGAATACATTCTGCCGTCTCAAGAATCATAACTCCCATATGGCGCAGCGCTGCCAGATGAAGATCAATCGGTCGGCAACCAATACTGCACCCACCCGGATAACATACGGTTGCCTTTTTTCTTCTTCCGATTAACGCGCCCAGTAACATCATCGCCGTTCTGGAATTGGCAGCCGCCTTATCCGTTACCTCTTCCGAACAAAGCGTTGACGCATCAATCCGGATTGCGTTGGCATCTTTTTGTACCCTGCAGCCAAGCTGCTGCATCAAATATAAGGTTTCCTGCACATCCGTAATGTCCGGACAACCGAATAACACAGATTCTCCTGCTACCAGTATCGTTGCGGCAAGAACGGGGAGCGTTGCATTTTTCGACCCCTGAATTGTCAACTCACCGCATATCTGTCGTCCACCTTCGATCATAATCCGGGACATGGCACACCTCAGTTTTTACTATATCAACATTATATGCCATGAAATTGTATTGTGTGATGATTAGCGTTCCCGTTCAATCCGGTTGGAAACACTTAGAACAATTCCCATCTCCATGAGTAAAACCATCAAAGAACTACCGCCATAACTGATAAACGGCAGTGGAATACCAGTTGACGGAATCGTATTCGTAACAACTGCTACATTGATAATGACCTGTACTGCAATATGTGTCATAACACCGACTGCAATCAATCCGCCGAACAAATCTGCAGAATTAACGGCAATCGTAAACAGCCGCCATAACACTAATATGTACAACAAAATAACTGCAATTGCGCCGAACAATCCAAGTTCTTCACAGATGACAGAAAAGATCATATCATTGTGTGCTTCCGGGATATATCCGAGCTTCTGCATACTGTTACCTAAACCTGTACCGAACAGTCCACCGGATGCAATTGCATAAAGGCCCTGCAAAATCTGATATCCTTTCGGATGTGTCTCGATATTCAACCAGATATCGATTCGCTCGCCTCGATAGGACACTCCAAAAATCAGAATCAATCCAATGACTAAAAATGCAATTCCGGAAAGGACAAAATACAGTTTTTTCTTACTTGCCACAAAACATATCATTACCATGATTGCAAGAAGAACCAGTGCTGTACTGAAGTTCTCGATAACAACGAGTCCAATTAGTAACGACGTGTATACCACAACTCTCAGGAAGCCCCAAAAATGATCCAGACTGGATGGTGCCAACTGTACAACATACGCTACAAACAATAAGACACAAATCTTAGATAACTCAGACGGTTGAAATGAAAAACCACCCAGCTGAATCCAGCGTTGCGAACCGTTCTTTGCGTCACCGACAAATAAAACGATCACCTGCAAGGCGATACAAAAGAAATATAACAACCATACCGGTTTAATAAATGCAAATCGTTTAATATAGAGGCGGTAATCAATCTTCGAGATCAGAATCATAAACGGAATCCCGATTAGCGCATAAATCGCCTGTTTGCGAAAATACAGCATGGGATCGTTATAATACTTCATTGCATTATAAGAACTCGTACTGTAAATCATAATCAGTCCGAATCCAACAAGAAAAATAATCAAAAACAGCAAACTATAATCATAATACCGTTTTATTTTTTTCTGTTCTGTATTCTGTTGTTCTACAACACGAACCGACATTGCTTCAACCACCATGTACTTGATATATTACGGTAACTGCATAACAAGATTCTTAAAAATATGGCCCCGTTCCTCATAGTTCTTAAACATACCCCAGCTGGCACAACAAGGTGACAACAGCACACGTTCACCGGGGATTGTATTTGCAGCCGCATACGCCACTGCTTCTTCCATACTCTCTACAAAAACAATATTTTCAAAGCCATGTTTCTTTGCACATTCAGCAATCTTATCCCTTGTCTGTCCCATCAGCACAAGCGATTTTATCTTACCATCAAAGGATTCAATCCACCCATCATACTCAGAACCCTTGTCATATCCTCCGCCGATGAGAACCGTCTTTGCATCCATGGCACGAACTGCCTGAATGGACGCATCCGGATTGGTTCCCTTGGAATCGTTATAATACCGTACCCCGTTTTTTTCCGCGACGAACTCAATCCTGTGTTCTACTGCTTTGAAGCTTCGCAATGCTTCCCGGATTAAATCAAGCGGTACTCCAAGTGTCATAGCGCAGGCAATCGCTACCATGGCATTTTCATAGTTATGTTTTCCGATAATGTTGAGCTCGTTCACATCGATGACCGGTACGTACTCCCCCTGCAATTCTTCTGCAAAGCCGGAAAAGTGTTCAAGCACTTCCGCACTTCCCGGATAATACACAATCGAATTCCCTTCCAGGCAAAGCCCTTGTTCCAAGCGGCGTTTACTGGAGAACCAGATAATCTTACACTGCAATGACTCCCCTGCATTGCGAAGCACTTCATCTTCATAGTTCAGGACACAGGTATCCTTCGGTGTCTGATTGCAGGTAATCATAAACTTTGCATCGATATAATTTTCCATCGTATGATGCCGGTTGAGATGATCCGGTGTAATGTTCAGGATTGCACTGACATCCGGACGGAAACAGGCAACTGTCTCCAACTGGAAACTACTCATCTCTGCAACCGTTACCGCGTCCTCAGTTGTCTCCTTCACCATTGCGGTATACGGAATTCCAATATTACCAACAACGAAGACATGTTCATAGTATGTCTTCATAATCTCACCGGTCAGAGCCGTTGTTGTAGTTTTTCCATTCGTTCCGGTAATCGCAGCCAGTTTCCCCTTGGAAAACTGGTACGCCAATTCAATCTCACCCCAGACCGGTACTCCTTCATCTTTAAAGCGCTCTACCATCGGCAGATCAGTCGGAACACCGGGACTCAGCACAAGCAATCCTGCTTCCTTGTAATAAGCATCCGGCAACTCACCCAAAACGATTTCACAGACAGTATCTTTTTTCAGACGTTCTCTGATTTTTATCTCTTCTAATTCTGCATTAGCATCATAAAGAACAACGTTTGCGCCTTCTTCTGACAACAGGTCTGCCGCAGCGATTCCGCTGATGCCGGTTCCGATTACAACTACTTTTTTATGATATAAGTTCATACGCTGACTCACTTTCTATTGTACTGTATTATAGATACACCTCTAGATATAGTACCCTATTCCATATATAAAATCAATATGCTGTTTCGGTTCACCATTTCTCCTGCCTTAGGGAATTGTTCTGTCACGAGTTCTCCTTCACCCAGATACCGTATCTCATCAAAATAATACGCCTTTACTGCTTTTTTGGCCTCTTCTGCCGTCATCCCGGTAAAATCAGGCACTTCAAAACTTCCTGCGCCGAATTCTTTGATTTCTTTTTCGGTATATTGTGCTTCAATCTTAAGATAAGGCAGAACATTTGAAAACAATTCTGCAATTACCGGGGCCGCAATGGTTCCGCCGTAATAAATCCCTTGCGGTTCATCAATCAGGATCAATGCCATGACCTGTGGATGATCCGCCGGAGCAAACCCTAAGAATGATGCAATATACCGATTTTCGGAACGTGGTAATTTTTCTGACGTTGCCGTTTTCCCTCCAACACGGTATCCCGGAATGTACGCACGGTTACCGGTTCCTTCTGCTACCACCTGTTCCAGCAGATAACGCATCATTTCCGATGTCTCATCTGAGATTCCGGAATCTTTTTCCTCATAGAAAAAACGGATTACCGACTCTTTATCCGCAGTTTCCATATAAACACCAAAATGCGGCGTTACACGTACACCTCCGTTAATCGATGCAGCTGCTGCAACCATAAGTTGCAACGGTGTAATTTGAAACGACTGCCCGAATGACATCGTAGCCAGCTCAACTTCCCCTACATTTTCTAACTTATGTTTGATGGAGTTTGCTTCACCGGGAAGATCCACACCGGTTTTTTCATTTAATCCCAACGCATCAAAATACTGATAAAATCGTTTTGCTCCGACTCTTGCGCCAATTTCCATAAAGACCGGATTACAGGAATTCATAATTCCTTGTAAAAAACTTTCACTTCCGTGTCCTGTCACCTTATGACAATGGATTCTCCGGTCCGCAACCAGCTTATATCCCGGACAATAAAAATGATCGGACAGCGAAACGGCATTGCATTCCAACGCCGCAGTCGCAGTAACGATCTTAAATGCTGACCCCGGCTCATAGGTATTACTGATACAGGGATTTCTCCACATTGTATTCAAAAGATTATTTTTTTCTTCTGTGGTTAAATTATCTGTATGATATAATTCTGAAAAAACATCAGTAAACTCATAGGGGTGGTTCAGATCAAACTCCGGCACATTTGCCATTGCATATAGTTCACCGTTCTGCGGATTCATCACAATGATACTAACACTCTTTGCTGACTTGGCTTCCATTGTTTTTTCCGCAAGTTGCTGCGCATACATCTGTATATTCACATCCAGTGAGGTATACAGATTATTTCCTGCCACCGGTTCAATCC
>JAZNXH010000031.1:0-31436 GCA_045593785.1 Lachnospiraceae bacterium | reverse complement strand
AAAGTCTGTATCGCATATGAACATATTTCATACAGGATACAGACTTTTTAATTTGATAATATAATAAATTTACAGAATCAGTCCGATTGTGACACAGACAATAACGATTTGAAGTATCATAAAACGAAATACAGTCTGCGTATCGGACCAGCCTTTGTTTTTTCGTGCATGGTCGTGTAACGGAGTTCTTATATTTTTTAAGATATGAATCTTTAAGAAACGCAGCAGAGAGACTTTAATCAATCCGAGACCACCGTCAAGGATAAACACGATAGCAAGCGGGACAAAGAGGAGTGCTGCACCGGTCTTTAATGCTACGATAGCAATGAAGATACCAAGAGCTCTCGAACCTGCATCACCCATAAGCAGACGGCTTGGCGAAGCATTAAACCAGAGATATCCAAGAACACAGGAAATCATAACAAGAATACTCTGTGCGATATCATTGGATGTATCTGTAATAAGGAGTACGGCATAGAATCCAAGCAAGGTTACAATTGAGAGACTTCCGCAAAGACCGTCTACACCGTCCGTACAGTTTACAACGTTAATTGCTACCCAGATAAGAATAACAGCCAGAATTACAAAGAGCCATGCAGGCAGAGTAATACTGAGATTCAGACAAAGTATATTTAATGTGGAACCATTGAAGTTTACATAGGTTAATGCACTTACCAAAGCGATTGCAAAATCAATGATTGCCTTTTTGTATTCGTTCCATGGGCTTTTGGCACTGTCGTCAAGATAACCGCTGATCATGGCAGCGATAATCATGATGTAATATATGATGATCTCGCGGCTGACCGGAACCAGAAGCAATGAGAAGATTGTAAAACTTAAGATGAATACAATGCCGGCTCCTCTGGGCTTTCCTTGAGAGAGGGCACCGTTTACGGCAAATGCACGTCCGCCGTCACGGGGCAGAACATTTTTTAACACTTCGATGAGAATACAAGTAGCAAGAAAGGCGAAAAGCAGACCAATAAACACAATCTCACTGCTGTATTCAGGAAATAAATTGGATAACATATAGGTTCCTCCGTAGATTTATCTGACCGCCATTCTATCACATGATAATACTACTCGTCCATACTTAAGATTATGCATTTGATGATTTCTTTATTTTTATACTTGTGCAAAATTTTGAATTACGATATAATCAGTTATCGTGTGGGAGTTTGACTGGTTATTTGTCAGATTCTTACGTTGGACAATAGATGAGATTTGTTATTACTACAAAAATATATCAACAAAGTGGAGGAAGTATCATGTCAGCTGTCAGACGTGTATATGTGGAGAAGAAGGCAGAGTTTGCCGTTCGCTCCAAGGAGTTAACCGAAGAGATCAGAAGCTATCTCGACCTGAAGTCAGTGAACGAAATCCGTGTGCTGGTACGTTACGATTCGGAAAATATCAGTGACGCTACCTATCAGAAAGCACTGGGAGCAGTTTTCTCTGAACCGCCGGTCGATATTTTATTTGAAGAGAAGATTCCGGCAGAAGCAGGTGACCGTTATTTTTCCGTTGAGTATCTTCCCGGTCAGTTCGACCAGAGAGCAGACTCGGCGGAGCAGTGCGTGAAGCTCCTGAACGAGACCGAAGAGCCGATTATCCGTACTGCAATGACCTACATCATCTCCGGTGCGATTACGGACGAGGAATTTGAGAAGATTAAGTCTTATTGTATTAATCCGGTAGATTCCCGTGAGACCGGTGAGGACAAGCCGGCCACCTTAGTTGCTGAGTTTGAGACTCCGGAGGATGTTGCTGTCCTTGACGGCTTCATTACCGAGGATGTTGATGCCTTAAAGGCACGTTACGGTTCTCTTGGTCTTGCAATGACCTTTAACGATTTCCTTCACATCCGTAATTACTTTGAGAACGAAGAGAAGCGTAATCCGTCCATGACCGAAATCCGTGTACTGGATACTTATTGGTCAGATCACTGCCGTCACACGACTTTCCTTACCGAGTTGAAGGATGTTACGATTGAAGATGGTTATTATCGCACACCGATTGAAAACAGTTATAAGAGTTATCTGGAGACAAGAGAAGAACTTTATAAGGGTCGCAGTGATAAGTTCGTATCCTTGATGGATATCGCTCTGATTGCAATGAAGAAGCTTCGTCAGGATGGTAAGCTCGAAGATATGGAAGTATCGGATGAGATTAATGCCTGCTCCATTGTTGTTCCGGTTGAAATTGACGGTGTAACGGAAGAATGGTTGGTATTCTTCAAGAATGAGACCCACAACCACCCGACCGAGATTGAACCGTTTGGTGGTGCTGCGACCTGTCTTGGCGGTGCGATCCGTGATCCGTTGTCGGGACGTGGTTATGTATATCAGGCAATGCGTGTTACCGGTGCTGCTGACCCGACGAAGTCTCTGAAGGATACTCTGAAGGGCAAGCTTCCGCAGAGAAAGTTGACCACAGGTGCAGCAAAGGGCTACAGCTCTTATGGTAACCAGATTGGTCTGGCTACCGGTCTTGTTGATGAGATTTATCATCCGAATTATGTTGCAAAGCGTATGGAGATTGGTGCCGTTATGGGTGCTGCTCCGCGTAAGAATGTTATCCGCGAGAATTCAGATCCGGGCGATATCATTATCTTGATGGGTGGACGTACCGGTCGTGACGGTATCGGTGGTGCTACCGGTTCTTCTAAGGTTCATACCGTTGAGTCCATTGAGACTTGTGGTGCTGAGGTGCAGAAGGGTAATGCTCCGACCGAGCGTAAGTTACAGCGTCTGTTCCGTCGTCCGGAAGTAAGCAGTCTGATTAAGAAGTGTAACGACTTTGGTGCAGGTGGTGTATCCGTAGCAATCGGTGAATTGGCGGCAGGTCTTCAGATTAACCTTGATGCAGTTCCGAAGAAGTATGCAGGTCTTGATGGAACCGAACTTGCAATTTCTGAATCTCAGGAACGTATGGCTATCGTAGTTGATCCGAAGGATGTTGACGCGATGCTTGCATTTGCTGCAGAGGAGAATTTAGAGGCAGTCGTAGTAGCAGAAGTTACTGCAGAGCCGCGTCTTGTAATGCACTGGAGAGGTAAGGAAATCGTTAACGTATCCAGAGCATTCCTTGATACGAATGGTGCTCATCAGGAAACGGGCGCAACCATTACGATTCCGAAGAAGGAAGACAATTACCTTGTAACCGGCGCAGCATATGAAGCAGCAAGACCGGGCGAACCGAGCAAGGCAGTTTGTGAGAATACAGAGATTAAGAACGACGGTACTAAGATCGGTGCCCGTTGGATGAAGGAGCTTGCAGATCTTAACGTATGCTCCAAGAAGGGTCTTGTAGAGCAGTTTGATAGTTCAATTGGTGCTTCAACCGTTACTATGCCGTACGGTGGTAAGCGTCAGCTGACTCCGGTACAGACCATGATTGCAAAACTTCCGGTACTTAAGGGTGCTTGTGATACCGTAACCATGATGAGTTATGGATTTGACCCATATCTTTCCAGCTGGAGCCCGTACCACGGTGCAATTTATTCCGTAGTATCTTCCGTAGCGAAGATTGTGGCTGTTGGCGGTGAGTACAATAAGATCCGTTTCACCTTCCAGGAGTACTTCAGAAGACTCGGAACCGATCCGAAGCGTTGGGGCGAGCCGATGAGCGCATTGCTTGGTGCATATGAGGCACAGATGAAGTTCGGTCTTCCGTCCATCGGCGGTAAGGACAGTATGTCCGGTTCTTTCAATGAAATTGATGTTCCGCCGACACTGGTTTCTTTCGCTGTGGCTGTTTCCAAGTACGGCGATGTTGTGACTCCGGAATTCAAGAAAGCAGGAGATAAGCTGGTATACGTTGCTTGTCCGAAGGATGAGTACGATATTCCGCGTATCGACCTTCTTACTAAGATTTATACAGTTGCGCATGAACTCATGGAAAAGAAGTTCATTGAAGCTTCCTATGCAACCGGCATGAAGGGTATTGCAGAAGCAGTATCTAAGATGGCGTTCGGTAACTGGCTCGGTGCGAAATTATCCGACTCTGTAAGCGAGAGTGAGCTTTTCCTTCCGGCATACGGCGGTCTTGTATTTGAAGTGGCAGACGGCAAGGCGGATGAAGTGGTTACAGCATTTGAAGCAATTGCAAGCTGCAAGACCAGTGGATGTTGTGGCAATGATTGTGTTGATGTAAGAGTAATCGGTGAGGTAAGTGCTGAACCGGTAATCACTTATGCAAGTACTAAGGTTGCACTGGAAGATGCTTTAGCTGCATGGACCGGAACTCTTGAGAAGGTATTCCCGACTGTTGCTGCAGGCGGTACGAAGGACGCTGCACCGGTTATCCTGTATGATCGTAATAAGAATGGTGGTCCGAGCGTATATATTGCTAAGAACAAAGTGGCAAGACCGCGTGTATTCGTTCCGGTATTCCCAGGTACGAACTGCGAATATGATGTTTCTAAGATCTTTGAACAGGCAGGTGCTGATGTACACGTAGGCGTATTCGCTAATATGAACGAGGACATGATTCGTGATTCTGTTGAGCGTTATACGAAGGAAATCAAGGAAGCACAGATCATCATGTTCCCGGGTGGATTCTCCGCAGGTGATGAGCCGGATGGTTCCGGTAAGTTTATTGCGAACGCATTCCGTAACAGCAAAATTACTGATGCAGTAAATGATCTCTTAAAGCAGCGTGATGGTCTGGTACTCGGTATCTGTAATGGATTCCAGGCAGTCATCAAGCTTGGTCTTGTACCGTACGGTGAGATTTGTCCTCAGGAAGATGATTCACCGACGCTTGCTATGAATGCAATCGGTCGCCACATCAGCAAGTCCGTATACACCAAGGTGGTTACCAACAAGTCCCCGTGGTTACAGGAGGCAGTGCTGGGTGAGACTTATGTTATTCCGGCATCTCACGGTGAAGGTCGTTTCGTTGCAAACGAAGCTTGGCTGAAGCGTCTTAAGGAGAACGGACAGATTGCTACTCAGTATGTTGATCTGAATGGTAACGCGACCATGGATGTTGACTTTAACCCGAACGGTTCCTATTGGGCAATCGAGGGTATCACCAGCCCGGATGGACGTGTTCTTGGTAAGATGGCTCACACCGAGCGTATCGGCGCAGGTGTTGCACTGAATATCTATGGTGAGCAGAATCAGAGAATTATTGAATCCGGCGTGAAGTACTTCAAATAATTTCTTACTTCAAATTGAGTCTTAGACCTTATACAGTGGGGAAAGTCCCCTTGTATAAGGTCTTTTTCATAATTATGTGAGAGACAACATAGGAACAAAAAAACAATGTAAATGCTTACATAAAGTTGTTGCAATTGCTTAGATTAGATAGTAGAATATAGTTACATTGAATTGTTAGTAGTATAAAACGAGAATGGAGAATGAAATGGAGAAGTATTCAGGTACGTGGTTAATGTATGAAAAACCGGTAAAACCGGCACAATATCGTTTTATAGAACGTATTGTTATAGATAAGTCTGCATTTGAGTGTGCGTGTGATAAAAAACAGGGGAAAATAATTGAAAATGCAGTTAATGAGTTAAAGAAAGTTCTGTCTGCGCTGAAGCTTGATGTGTCTGTTAAGAAGAAGGCAAAAGCAGAAGATAGTATCACGATCCTTTGTGATAAATCTATGAAAAAGGAGTCTTATCGCATTGTACGCAAGAAGACTTCGATTACCATTACAGCCGCTGATGCTTCCGGCGTGTTGTACGGTGCATTCGATCTTGCAAGAAGCTTGTATCTTGCTACTTTAGCTGATGATACAGATCGTACCGAAGTGCCGATGAATCCGCTCCGTATGATGAATCACTGGGATAATATTGACGGTAGTATTGAACGTGGTTACTCCGGTCTTTCGTTCTTTATGAAAGATGGCAAGGTTCTGGTTGATGACAGAACCGGATTTTATGCACGTATGGCTGCATCTGTTGGTATTAATGGTGTAGTAATCAATAATGTAAATGTACGCGGTGATGCCACGAATTTAATCAATGAAAAGTTTCGTAAGAAGTTGCAGGCTATGCAAGCAATCTTTGAAGGTTATGGGATTAAGCTGTATCTGAGTTTGAATTATGCAGCACCGGTAGAAATGGGAGATCTTACAACTTCAGACCCATTAGATAAGAAGGTGCGAAAATGGTGGATAGAGAAGATGAAAGAGTTTTACGAGGCAATGCCGGGCTTTGGCGGCTTCCTTGTAAAGGCGGATTCTGAAGGTCGTCCGGGACCGTTTACCTATGGTCGTACCCACGCAGACGGTGCTAATATGCTGGCGGATGCGGTAAGACCATATGGTGGGTTGATAATTTGGAGATGTTTTGTTTACAATTGTCAACAGGATTGGCGTGATAGGATAACGGACCGGGCCAAAGCCGGATATGACAACTTTATGCCGATTGACGGTCAGTTCGCGGAGAATGTTATCCTGCAGATAAAGAATGGACCAATGGATTTCCAAGTGCGTGAACCCATTTCACCGTTGTTTGGCGGCTTGAAAGCAACCAATCAGATGCTGGAGGTACAGGCAGCACAGGAGTATACCGGTCAGCAACGTCACATCTGTTACCTGGTGCCTATGTGGAAAGAAGTTCTGGATTTTAGGACCGGAATAAACGGAAAAGGTATGGATAATGATAGGGTAAGTGATATTGTTTCCGGTCGTACTCTCGGACATACGAATTGCGGTATGGCTGCGGTGGCTAATTCCGGTGATGACTACAATTGGTTTGGGCATGATTTTGCTGCAGCAAATTATTATGGATTTGGTCGGCTTGCATGGAATACTGAGTTGACAGCTGAAGAGATAGCGAATGAATGGGCAAGATTGACATACGGTGCAGGCAAGGCTGCCGATACGATTGTGAGAATTCTGATGGATTCTTATGAAGTGTACGAAAACTACACTTCGCCGCTCGGCATTGGCTGGATGGTGAATCCAAATCATCATTACGGTCCGAATGTGAACGGATATGAATTTGACCGTTGGGGAACCTATCACAGAGCAGACCGTGATGGCATTGGTGTTGACCGTACAACCAAAGGTACCGGATATACTGCACAATACAACGAAGAAAAATTCACATTATATGAGAATCCGGAAACTTGTCCTGAGGAACTGTTGTTATTCTTCCATTATGTACGGTATGACAAGCAGTTAAAGTCAGGAAAAACGCTGATTCAGCACATCTACGATACGCATTTTGAAGGCTATGAAAGTGTAGAGGGATTTGTCCGTGATTGGAAGAGCCTGAAGGGAAAAGTACCGACAGATGTATACACACGTGTAGAAGAACGTCTGCAGGAACAATTACGTTGTGCTCGTGAATGGAGAGATCTTGTGAATACGTATTTTTATCGTATGTCCGGTGTGGCAGACGCAAAGGGACGCACGATATATTAAACGGTAACTGAAGTGATTTTTATTCTCAGAACGGAGGATTAAGATGAAGTTAATTGATTATAAGAAGCCTTTGGGTTGGAAGGAACACGGATATGTACTTCCTATATATGACAGGGATGCGTTGATCAAGAAGACGGCAGTAGAGCCGACTTGGATTCATTTTGGTGCAGGTAACATTTTCCGTGCGTTTCCGGCAGCGGTACTTGAGAATCTTTTGAATGCCGGTGAGTATGACCGTGGTGTGATTGTCGCAGAGGGATTCGATACAGAGATTATTGATAAGGCTTATGCACCCTATGATTCTCTGAGCCTTCTTGTGGTTTTGAAGGCGGACGGAAGCATAGATAAGAGAGTAATCGGGAGTGTAACCGAATCGTTAAAAGCTGATGTAAATATCACAGAAGATTGGTGCAGATTGAAGGAGATTATGGTTCAACCTTCCTTACAGATGGTGAGTTTTACCATTACAGAGAAAGGTTATAGTGTAATCGGACCGGATGGACAGCCGCATGCTTTTGTGCAGAAAGACATCGAAGAAAAAGCGTTGCTTCCGGATGGCATTATGGGCAAGATTTGTGCGTTATTGTACGAACGTTATCAGCACGGTGCTGCACCGATTGCGATGGTCAGCATGGACAATTGCTCTCATAACGGAGATAAATTAAAAGCAGCTGTGATGTTTTATGCAGAACAGTGGTTGTCGAAGGGGCTGGTGGAACCGGGATTCCTCGCATATCTGAAGGACGAATCCAAGGTTAGTTTCCCTTGGAGTATGATCGATAAGATTACACCACGTCCGGATGAGACAGTTCGTAAAATGCTTACTGAGGATGGATTTGAAGATACAGAACTGATTATTACGGGCAGAAACACATATACAGCACCGTTCGTAAATGCAGAAGAGACAGAATATCTTGTAATTGAAGATAGTTTCCCGAACGGACGCCCGTCTCTTGAAAAAGGTGGGATTCTGTTTGCTAAGCGTGAGGTGGTGGATCAGGTTGAGAAAATGAAGGTTTGTACCTGCCTGAATCCTCTGCATACGGCGCTTGCAATTTATGGTTGTCTGCTTGGGTATGAATTGATTAGTGAAGAGATGAAAGATGACGAACTTCGTACGCTGATTACACGTATGGCATACGAAGAAGCAATGCCGGTTGTAGTGAATCCGGGAATCATTAAACCGGAGGATTTCCTGAATGCTGTATTGACACAACGCCTTCCGAATCCGTTTATGCCGGATGCACCGCAGCGTATTGCTACGGATACTTCACAAAAATTGCCGATTCGTTTTGGTGAGACAATAAAGGCATATCTAGCCGGTGCTTTTGCCTCCGAAGAGCTTAGAAATTCCGAACAGAAGCCTGATGTAAAAAATCTGACACTGATACCGCTTGTACTTGCCGGATATGCGCGATATTTAATGGGCGTGAATGATAATGGTAATGCATTTGAACCGAGTTCGGATCCACGTCTGTCTGAGTTAATGGATATTATGAAAGATGTGAAACTGGGACAAACAGAAAGGCCTTCCGAAGCGTTGCAAAAAATCTACAGCGACAAGGACATTTTTGCTGTGAATCTGTATGAAGCAGGTCTGGGAGAAAAAATCGAAGCGATGTTTATGGAATTGAATCAAGGTGTTGGTGCAATCCGTAATACATTAAAGAAATATACAAACTAAACCAGCAGTAGAAAAGGGTGCTCTTTGAAGAGCACCCTTGTTTCATTCCTGCATTTTCCAACCGGCGATGGATGAACGTTTTGTTTGATATAATTTTTTAAATTCTGTTGGTGTGCATTTTTTAAAAGACTTAAAAACACGGTTGAATGTTGAAATACTGGAAAATCCGGATTGCATGGCAATTTCTGTAATCGGAATATCCGGATCTAACAAGAGTAATTCGGCGGCACGGACGCGTCGTTGGTTGAGATAGTCATAAAACGACATATCTGTGAACTGCTTGAAAAGGCGTGAAAAATGGAATTTGCTGAAACCTGCAACGCCGGATACTGCTTCTAAGGTTAAATCCTCGGTATAATTCTGATCGATGTAATCAAATACCATATTGAATTTTTCGATATATTCCTTTTGTTTTCCGACGCGGACCATCGGAAACAGAGTGTCCGAATCCATGTGGTTGCGACCGATGATAACAAACATCTGAATAATTAGAGAGTAGATGGCTGCTTCTCGTAATGGGTTATTCCCATTATATTCTTCGTAGATTTTTAATAACAGGTCATGTTCTGCCTGATATAAATTTGGTGCATTGGTGTTGGAGATGATGCGTGATTGCAACAAGACCGGGAGAATGCCGGAAAATCCTTTTACATTGCTTAGCAGTGAGGAGTCGAATTGCATGACGATTCGAGAACCGGTTGGTGGTGCGTATGCTTCGTGCAATTCACCGGGCGGGATAAAGATAATATCGCCCACTTGAATCGAGTATGCCATATTATTCATGCTGACGGCAAATGTGTTTTCTAACGGCATTATGATTTCCATAGCAGAATGCCAATGCATTGGAAAATCCTTTTGTATATTGTTTAAGTGAATTATGATGGGAGAATCGTCATCGAAACCCACTTTTTCAAATACACCATTTAACGATCGTGCCATAGTCGTCTCCATTTCGAATTTGTATGTATCAGATGTTGCTAATTATTGTTGGAAAGTTGTTTTGAAAAAAGAAAAACAGTGCGAATTTGTATTGCAACAAAAATAATTGTCGCGCGATTCATATTGGGATATATTTAAAATTTGCGGGTACTGCTCATAAAATATTGTAAATGATTTATTGGAATGATGCAAGAGCCAATCGCAAAATATACGAACTATTCCGCAAGAATTGAGAAGAAAAATTCTTATTATTAGAATAACATGGAAATGAAAAGTTTTAACGTTGAGAGGAAAGGGACAGAATATGATTAAGAATAAACTTTTTATTTTTATATTATTTGGAATACTCTGTTGTGCAACGGCATGCGGTGACAGTGAGACCGGAGATTTGTCGGGACAGCCGACAGTGACGGCAGGCGCAGAAGAGCAGACAGTGCTTACTCCGACTCCAACAGCAGTTGTAACCCCAACCCCAACACCGACAACCGGACCGACTCCGTATCCGCAGGTAGGAGATAGCGATTTCCCATGTCTTTACGAGAGATATCAGGATTATTTTTCAATCGGAATCGGTGTGGTAAAGTACGATATCGTTATAATGGACCGTGCCAATCTGATTTTATCCCAGTTCAATAGTATGACTTGCGGCAATGAGATGAAAGCCGATGCCGTGCTTGATTATAATAAGACGATAAGTGAAGGCACGGAAGAGTGTCCGGTGTTGAACTTCGGACAAGCTGATGCAATTTTAAGATTTTGTCAGAAAAATAATATTCCGGTACGCGGACATACGTTGATCTGGCATAGTCAGACCCCCAAATGGTTCTTTACAGAAGGGTATTCCAAAGCTGCGGATGCACCTCTGGTTACAAAAGAAGTAATGTTGAAACGCATGGAGAACTACATCCGGCTGGAGATGGAGTATATCAATACGACGTATCCCGGACTTGTATATGCATGGGATGTTGTAAATGAGGCGGTGGATACCGGAGCCGGTGTGAATGGCTATCGTGCAAAAGAAAGTTATTATTACCAGATAATCGGTGAAGAATATATTGAAAAAGCATTTGAGTTTGCCAGAAAGTATGCAGATCCGGAACAGAAATTGTTCTATAATGATTTCAATACACATGATGGATTGAAGGCATATAAAATTATCAATATACTGCAGCCGTTAGTTGATAAGGGCTTAGTAGACGGAATTGGATTACAAAGTCATTTGCAAATCGATTATCCGTCAATGATTGATTTCCGTGCATCCGTTTTGGATTATGCAAAGCTTGGTGTTGAAATTCATATCACGGAATTAGATATTGATGCAAAGGACAACTCGGAAGAAACACAGATGAAATTGGCAAAACGTTATAAGACTTTCTTTGCGATGTTGTGTCAGTTAAAAGATAGTGGAATTCCGATTACCAATGTTACTATATGGGGACTGTCCGATGAAGGTTCATGGTTGACACAGGACGGTGATTCCAGTTGGCCGATTCTGTTTGACTGGAGTCTACAGGCAAAGCCGGCATATTGGGGGGCTATGCAGGATGAATCAATTCAGTAATGAATTTGAAATAATAGTATGAAAGGAATCTGAATATGCGAAAAACACCACAGGAATTTGTAACAAAAGCAAGAGAACTGATATCCCAGATGACGTTAGAAGAGAAGGTATATCAGACATTGCATGGTGCACCGGCAATTGATCGTCTTGGTATCAAAGCTTATAACTGGTGGAACGAAGCACTCCACGGTGTAGCAAGAGCAGGTACGGCTACTGTATTTCCGCAGGCTATTAGTATGGCGGCAAGTTTTGATGAAGAACTGCTTCAGGAAATTGCAGAAGTAATTGCAATCGAAGGCCGTGCAAAGTTCAATGCACAGCAGAAGTTTGATGATACGGATATTTATAAAGGCCTTACGTTTTGGTCTCCGAATGTGAATATTTTCCGTGATCCCCGTTGGGGCCGCGGTCATGAGACTTATGGTGAAGATCCGTATCTTACCTCACGTCTTGGTGTTCGTTTTGTAAAAGGACTTCAGGGAGAGGATGAGACTTATCTCAAGGTTGCAGCATGTGCTAAGCACTTTGCTGTACATTCTGGTCCGGAAGATGTACGTCATGAGTTCAATGCAGTAGCAAGTGAACAGGATTTGAGAGAAACTTATTTGCCGGCATTTGAAGCTTGTGTAAGAGAAGCCGGTGTAGAAGTAGTTATGGGTGCATATAACCGTACAAACGGTGAGCCTTGCTGCGGCAGTAAAACTCTGCTACAGGATATTCTTCGCGATGAATGGGGCTTTGATGGTCATGTTACTTCGGACTGTTGGGCAATTAAGGACTTTCATGAAGGTCACGGTGTGACCGATACTCCGGTTGAGTCAGTCGCACTTGCCATGAACAGCGGATGTGATTTGAACTGTGGTAACATTTATGCAAATCTGATTAAAGCAGTTCAGGAAGGTCTGGTAAAGGAAGAAACGTTGGATAAGGCGGTAGAGCGTCTGTTGATTACAAAATTCCGTCTCGGTATTTTTGATGATCCGGCGAAGGATCCGTATGCAAAATATGATTATTCTTATGTTGATTGCAAGGATCACCAGGCAGTGAACTTAAAGGCTTCCGAAAAATGTTTGGTTCTTTTAAAGAATGAGAACAACATGCTTCCACTTGATAAGAGTAAGATTAAGACCATTGGTGTGATTGGACCGAATGCAGACAACCGAAAGGCATTGGTCGGTAATTATGAAGGTACTGCGTCGGAATATGTAACTGTATTGGAAGGTATTCGTGAATATGTCGGAGATGATGTGCGCGTATTATACTCCGAAGGTTGTCATTTGTTCCGCAACAAGATTCAGTTCCTGAGCTCCGGAAATGATCGTCTGTCTGAGGTGAAGGCAATTGCAGAATGCTCTGATGTTTTAGTTGGTGTATTCGGACTTGACCCGGGCTTAGAAGGCGAAGAAGGTGATCAGGGAAATGAATTTGCGAGCGGTGACAAGCCGAATCTGAACCTTCCGGGACTTCAGAGTGATATTATTAAGGCAATGTATGAGACCGGTAAGCCGGTGGTACTCCTTCTGTTATCCGGTAGTGCACTTGCTTTCCCGTGGGAAGCAGAACATATTCCGGCTATTATGCAGTGTTGGTATCCGGGTGCACAGGGCGGCCGTGCGATTGCAAAGGCTCTTTTTGGTGAGATTTCTCCGGAAGGTAAGCTTCCGGTAACCTTCTACCGTACTTCGGAGGAGCTTCCTGCCTTTACAGATTATGCAATGAAGAACCGTACTTACCGCTACATGGAGAATGAGGCATTATATCCGTTTGGTTACGGATTAAGCTATAACGATTATACATTATCGAATGTATCACTTTCCCGGGATACGATTGATATCGATGATAAACTGATATGCAAAGTAACTATTACAAACAACGGAAAGTATGCTTCTGCAGAAACGATTCAGGCGTATGTTAAAGCTCCGCATGATCTGAACGAAGAGAAGATTACCCAGATTCCGAATTGTTCCTTAAAGGCGTTGAAGAAGGTTGCGTTACAGCCGGGTGAGTCCAAGGAAGTAGAACTTGAATTGAGCTGCCTTGATTTTTCTCTTTATGATGAAGATGGTATCCAGTGTGTGGTAGATGGCGAATTTAGCCTGTTTGTAGGTTTTGGTCAGCCGGATGCGCGCACCGAGGCACTGAGCGGAAAGAAAGCGATTGAACTTAAGGTTACGATTGCTGCGAAGTCTCTGGAAGACTAAGCGATTATAATGTGATTTGAGTTTATGAGGGAATCCTATGGTCATGTTACGGCTTATGGGATTCCCTTTTGTTTATGGATTTTGCTGAAAACGGTATTGCATATTCATAGGAAAAGAGCAGAATAAATAAAATATAAAAAGTTAATAAAATATTATTGACTATATTTTATCAAAGTTTTATAATATAGCACAATTGAGTTACTACGTTAAAGTGAGGCAGTATACTCAACACAATTTGTGAATTACAAGGAGGAAACAGGAATGGCTAGAGTTTATAACTTTTCGGCAGGTCCCGCAGTTCTGCCGGAGGAAGTATTACATGAGATTGCAGATGAGATGCTCGATTATAACGGAACCGGTATGTCCGTTATGGAGATGAGTCATCGTTCAAAAGCTTATCAGGAAATCATCGATACTGCTGAAGCAGATTTAAGAGAGTTGATGAATATTCCGGACAATTATAAGGTGCTCTTCCTTCAGGGCGGTGCATCCCAGCAGTTTGCTATGATTCCGATGAACCTGATGAAGAACAAAGTTGCTGATTATATCGTAACCGGACAGTGGGCAAAGAAGGCAGCACAGGAAGCGGCTATTTATGGTAAGGCTAACGTTGTTGCATCTTCCGCAGATGAGACATTCTCTTATATTCCGGATTGCTCTGATCTTCCGATCAGTGATGATGCTGACTATGTTTATATTTGTGAGAACAACACGATTTACGGAACCAAGTTTTGGACTTTACCGAACACCAAGGGCAAAGACCTTGTTTCTGACGTATCTTCCTGTTTCCTGTCAGAGCCGGTTGACGTATCAAAGTATGCAGTGATCTACGGCGGTGTTCAGAAGAACATCGGACCAGCAGGTGTTGTTATTGTAATCATCCGTGAGGATCTGATTACCGAAGATACACTTCCGGGAACTCCTACCATGTTAAAATATAAGACTCATGCGGACAATGGTTCTATGTACAACACTCCGCCGGCATACGGTATCTACGTTTGTGGTAAGGTATTCAAGTGGCTCAAGAAGATGGGCGGTCTTGAAGTTATGAAGAAGAGAAACGAAGAGAAGGCTAAGGTTCTTTATGATTTCCTTGACAGCAGCAAGCTTTTCAAGGGTACTGTTCGTAAGGAAGACCGTTCTCTTATGAACGTTCCGTTCGTTACCGGTGATGAAGAACTTGACGCAAAGTTCGTTAAGGAAGCAAAGTCTGCAGGCTTTGAGAACCTGAAGGGACACCGTTCTGTTGGCGGTAAGAGAGCAAGTATCTACAATGCAATGCCGAAGGAAGGCGTTGAAGCTCTTGTTGAGTTCATGAAGAAGTTCGAAGCTGAGAATTTAAAATAGGAGATATAGAAATATGTATAGATATAAGTGCTTAAACCCGATTGCTGCAATCGGTCTTGATAAGTTCAATGATAACTACAAGGCAACTGAGAATGTAGAAGAAGCAGATGCGATTCTGGTTCGTAGTGCTCAGATGCATGAGATGGAACTTCCGAAGAACCTGCTTGCTGTAGCAAGAGCAGGTGCAGGCGTTAATAACATTCCGCTTGACCGTTGCGCTGAGCAGGGTATCGTTGTTTTTAACACTCCGGGTGCAAACGCTAACGGTGTTAAGGAGCTTGTAATTGCAGGTATGCTCCTTGCTTCTCGTGACGTTGTAGGCGGTATTGACTGGGTTAAGACTGTGAAGGATGATCCGGACGTTGCAAAGCTTGTTGAGAAAGGCAAGTCTAAGTTTGCAGGCAAAGAAATCAAGGGCAAGAAACTCGGTGTTATTGGTCTTGGTGCGATTGGTGTTCTTGTTGCGAATGCAGCAGTTAACCTTGGTATGGAAGTTTACGGATGTGACCCGTTTATTTCCATTGACAATGCTTGGACTCTTTCCAAAGAGGTTATCCATGTAAAGACAAGAGAAGAGATTTATGCAAACTGTGATTTCATCACCGTACATACTCCGCTTGTTAAGAACGATGATCCGGATATCAATACGGCTAAGATGATTAATGAGTCCGCTATCCGCAAGATGAAGGATGGTGTTGTTGTTCTTAACTTTGCAAGAGATCTTTTGGTTGATGACGAAGCAATGGAGGCAGCACTGAAGTCCGGTAAGGTTGCAAAGTATGTAACCGATTTCCCGAATCCGAAGAGTGCCAATATGGAAGGGGTTATTGCAATCCCGCACCTTGGTGCATCTACTGAGGAATCCGAAGACAACTGTGCAGTTATGGCTGTAAACGAAGTTCGTGATTATCTTGAAAATGGTAATATTAAGAATTCCGTTAACTATCCGGCATTGGATGCCGGCATCTGCGCTACCGAGAGCCGTGTAACTGTACTTCATAAGAACATTCCGAATATGTTGACTCAGTTTACCGGAACGTTCTCCGCTTTGAATATCAATATTGAGAACATGGTAAATAAGAGCCGTGGTGACTACGCATATACGGTACTTGATATCGTTGGCAGCGTATCAGAAGAGAACATCAAGACGCTGGAAGCAATTGATGGTGTACTTAAGGTTCGTGTTCTGTAATTCGTTACATTTCGAAGAAGTGTGTGTGAATTATTAAAAAAATAATTAAATCAGGTGATGAATTTTCGGATAGAAAACTTCATCACCTTTTTTGTTAAAAGTTTTTGTAAAAACTTGCTATGAGAATATCAGTATGATACAATAATTGTTAGGTTTGTAATTGGTGGTTTTGAGGAGGGAATTATGCAGGAAAAAGGCATTTCGCTTGCAGTAATTAAACGCTTACCAAGATATTATCGATATTTGGGTGATTTAATGGAAAACGGTGTTGTACGGATTTCCTCCAAAGAATTAAGTGAGCGTATGAATGTCACAGCATCTCAGATTCGACAGGACTTGAATAATTTTGGCGGATTTGGTCAGCAAGGTTATGGGTATAATGTTGAATCCCTGTATCATGAGATTGGTAAGATATTAGGTTTGGATTGTCAATACAATATTATTGTAATCGGTGCAGGTAATATTGGACAAGCTTTGGCAAATTATAAAGATTTTGAGCGGAGAGGATTTTATATTCGCGCTATGTTTGATGTGAATCCGGATTTGATCGGAAAGACATTCCGAAGCGTTGAAGTATTCTCTATGGACAACTTAAAACAATATGTGAAAGAAAATCCGGTTGATATTGCAGTTATCACAGTACCGAAGGATAAAGCGTGTCAGATTGCCGGTGAACTTACAGACTATGGTGTAAAAGCATTCTGGAATTTTGCACCGACGGATTTGCATTTGCCGGAAGGGGTGCAGGTGAAGAATGTTCATCTTGCAGAGAGCCTGATGCAGTTGTCATATAATATTAATCGTGGAAAGTAGCAGATAGATATTATTTTTGGTTTGGACATATGATACAGATTCGTAGTAGAGCATATCATAAGAATACAGATACATATACAATGTCGGAGATGGGAATCCCCGGCATTGTCCTTATGGAGCGGGCAGCCTACAGTTTGGTTCAGGAAGTTACCATGCTCATAAATAAAACAGACCGGATAATTGCAGTCTGTGGAAGTGGGAATAATGGTGGTGATGGGATTGCGGCAGCACGTATCTTGCATATAATGGGGTATCAATGTGATGTGCTGTTATTTCGAGGAGAACATGGTGTAACGCCGGAAACAAAGCAACAGTTAAGTATTGCCGAGAATGTAGGGGTTACGATATATGATTCTGAGAATATTGATGTTGTACAATTTTCAGCTTATCATGCAATAATCGATGCAATCTTTGGAATCGGTGTGTCAAGAGAGGTTTTAGAACCGTATCGTTCAGCGATTCAGCGTATCAATGATTCCGGAGCTCTGATTATTGCAGCAGATATCCCGTCCGGCATTGATGCAGATACCGGTGCAATACTCGGAGTGGCGATAAAGGCAGAGATTACAGTTAGTTTCGGTTATGGTAAGCCCGGACTTTTTCTTTACCCCGGAGCAGAGCATGCCGGTAGAATTGTTGTGACTGAGATCGGTTTTGTGGCACCGAAAAAACCGGAATATGAGATGTTTGCTTATGAGAATTTGCAGGAGCTTCCATTACTCAGAAGAAGAGCCGATTCTCATAAGGGAAGTTATGGTAAGGTGCTATTGATAGCCGGTTTTGGAGAGATGAGTGGAGCATGTTGTATGGCGGCAGAGGCAGCATATCGTTGCGGAGCCGGATTGGTGCGTGTGGTTACCTCAGAAGATTCAAAACGCACATTGCAGGCAAGAACACCGGAACTTATGGTGAGCTCCTATGAGAAGTCAGATTGGGAATGTGAATTGTCTGAGCAAATTGCATGGGCCGATGTGATAGCAATTGGCCCCGGAATCGGTATGGGTGATGATGCAAAACGTGCATTGGAACTTGTGCTGTCATCACAGAAAAAGCTGGTGTTGGATGCAGATGCGCTGAATCTTTTGGACGGGGATTTGAACCGCATTCCGAAAGGTGCAGTACTGACGCCACATCCTGTAGAACTGTCCCGGTTGTTGTGTCTTCCGATTGAAGAGATAAAGAAAGACCGGATTGGTGTTCTTCAGAATTACGGTATAAGAGAAGATATAGTGCTTGTGTGTAAGGATGCAAGAACAATCATCGCTCAAGGGAAACGTTTTTGTATTAACCTGAATGGTAACAGTGGTATGGCAACCGGTGGCAGCGGTGATGTACTAAGTGGTATTCTGGCAGCGATGTTGGCAAGCGGTCTGGATACATACGAGGCTGCGTGTTCGGCCGTCAGGATTCATGCAGAAGCCGGAGATGCAGCAGCGAATGATTTGTCAGAACATAGTATGCTTGCCACGGATATTATTGCAAGACTTCCGGATGTGTTTCACCGGATAGAAGAAAACATGAATTGATAAATGGGATTATCCGAATCAAATAAAATATAAATTATGGAAGCTGGTATTGTATGAGCGAGTATTATAGAGTATGTGCGCAGATTGATTTATCTGCTGTAAGGAAAAATATAGAGTCAATTCGAACTGCTGTGAATCCAAACTGCAAGCTAATGGTTGTATTAAAAGCGGACGGTTACGGACATGGAGCCGTTCCGATAGCTAAGCGGATTGATGATTTAGCTGATGCATATGGTATGGCAATCATAGAGGAAGCAATTGAACTGAGAGAAGCCGGAATCAAAAAACCGATTTTGATTCTTGGGTATACGGCAAGTCATCTGTATGATAAGCTGATTCAGTATGATATTACACAGACGATTTTTCAGTATGAGACTGCGTACGAACTGAATGAAGCTGCAAAAAGAGCCGGAAAAACAGTCAAGATTCATATCAAGATAGATACCGGTATGAGCCGTATTGGCTTTGCTGCTACAGAAGAAAGCATCGAAGAGATTGTAAAAATTTCAAAACTTTCCAATCTGCATATGGAGGGCATTTTTACACACTTTGCAAAAGCCGATGAGATTGATAAAGAAGCAACCTGTTTGCAATTCAATCGTTTTGTTGAGATAATTGAAAAATTGAATCATCGAGGGATAACATTTGCAATCCGGCATGCATCAAATACGGCCGCCATTATTGATTTGCCGGAGTACAATCTGGATATGGTACGTTGCGGTATCGGAACCTATGGCATGTATCCGTCAATGGATGTTCAGAAAAACCGCGTTGTTTTGACTCCGGCAATGGAACTGAAAACACATATTTCTTATGTAAAAGAACTTCCAAAGGGTGTTGGAATTAGTTATAACGGTACGTATGTGACAGAGCATGTTATGCGTGTGGCAACGATACCGGTGGGGTATGGAGATGGCTATCCGCGTCTTTTATCTTCCAAGGGCAGGGTTTTGATTCATGGAAAATCCGCACCGATTCTGGGACGTATTTGTATGGATCAGTTTATGGTGGATGTTTCGGACATTCCGGAAGCGAAGCAGAACGATGATGTGACTCTCATGGGACGTGACGGATATGAATGTATACCGACAGAAGAGATTGCGGGCTTTGCAGGGACTTTGAATTACGAAATCGTATGTGAAGTCGGAAAGCGTATACCAAGAGTATATATAAATTAATAACGGTTGACAGAATACACGAGAAGATTCTGGGAATACTTGAGATATACCAAGAAAATGGAGTGTATTTGATGTTAATCAGACGTGGTGATATTTATTATGCGGATTTGCGCCCTGTCGTGGGTTCGGAACAGGGAGGTGTCCGTCCTGTATTAGTAATTCAGAATGATGCAGGAAACCGGCATAGTCCGACGGTGATTGTAGCAGCAATCACCAGTCGTATGAATAAGGCAAAACTTCCGACCCATGTTGAGGTAAGTGCAGAAAGATATGGTATTGTAAAAGATTCTGTGATACTATTGGAACAGGTTAGGACGATAGATAAATCCCGCCTGAGAGAAAAAATCTGTCATCTTGAGTCAGATATCCTGCGAAAGATTGATCGGGCACTTCTTATCAGTCTCGCATTGGATACATATCTGTACCGTACGTGAGCAGAGAAAAGTAAAGGAGATAGTTGTACAAATGTCAGACGATCCGCTACGGAGTATAGCGTTGATAATTGTGTTGATTTTAGTCAATGCATTTGTTTCAGCAGCAGAGGCTGCATTGACCGGTATTAATGAGGCGAATGTTCGCAAAAGAGCAGAAGAAGGTGACAAGAAGTCCGAACGCCTGTTGCAGATGCTTGAAGCGAATGATACCTACATAAATACGGTTGAGTTTTTACTGGTTTCGTTCAATATTTTACTCGGTGTTATTTTTGCTTCTTCTCTTTATGAAAGAGTTCGTGACTGGCTCGGTAATGTATTGGCAATGTCTGATAATGACCTTGTGATGGGAATTATTATGGTAATTGTCGTGACCTTACTAATCTATATTGTAGCAGTTGTCAGCTTTGTGTTTCCTAAGAAACTTGCGATTAAACACGCCGAGAAAATTGCATACAGTTACAGCTTTGGATTGAAGCTGGTAACAGCGATACTTTATCCGATTCTATGGCTCGCGGACAAAAATACCAAGTTATTGCTGTGGATGTTCCGTGTGAAACCGGAAGAATTGGAAGAGTCGGTGACAGAGGAAGAGATTATCTCAATCGTGAATGAAGGTCAGGAACAGGGTGTTCTTGATTCAGAGGAAGCAGAGATGATATCCAATATTATTGAGTTTGACGAAAAAGAAGTCAGGGATATCATGACACACCGTAAGAAGATAATTGCAATTGATGCTTCCTACAGTATAGAGGAAGCACTCCGCTTTATGTTAAATGAAAGTTATTCACGTTTTCCGTTATATCAGGAAAATATCGATGATATTATCGGTATTGTTCATCTGAAGGATGTCATTCGATTTCATTTGAATCCGGAACTTGCGAATCTGTCGTTGCGTGATGTGGCAAGTGAACCGTATTTTGTTCCGGACACACAGAATATTGATTTGCTCTTACATGATATGCAGGCAAAAAAAATTCATATGGCGGTTGTTATTGATGAATATGGACAGACAGCCGGTATCGTGGCAATGGAAGATATTCTCGAGGAGATTGTCGGGGATATTCAGGATGAATACGATGTAGAAGAAGAAAATATTACGGAACAGGATGAGGACGAATATCTTGTTACCGGTGAGACGGATTTGGAAGAACTTAGTGAGCATCTTGGAATTGTATTTGATGAAGATGATTTTGAAAATTTCGATACCTTGAATGGTCTTTTGATTTCAAAACTCGATCGTATTCCGATGGATGGGGAGACTGCTGTCATTGAGATTTGCGGATATCAATTTGAAATCATTGAGGCAATGAATAAAATGATACGTCTTGTCCGGATCACAAAGCAGGAAGAGGTGTCCCGGTCGGAAGAAGCAATGGTGACTGAATAAAGATTGCACGTTGCTTGCAAAAAGTGTAATAATAACAAAAGGCAAGCGGACCGCTTGCCTTTTGTTTGCGTATAATAGGGTGGGAGTAGAAAGTGTATAATTCACTATCCAATGCTGATTATAGAGTGTATTTGTGTATTTATTGTGATAAAATTGTGTAGATTTTGATTATTAGTAATCTCAAACTACACAATTAGAAAAATCACCTATGCGTTTTTTTCGGTGAGTTACAATTTGTGTTTTTGCAGACGCACAGCTATATTTTAGGAGAAATATATGGACTATAAGTTATTGGCGGATACTGCGTTGCTTGCCGGTGAACTGATGTTACAGAGCGGCGCGGAGACTTTCCGTGTGGAGGAGACAATTACCAGAATTTTAAAAACTTCGGGACAGGAGCGTGTCGAGGCAATTGCATATGCTACCGGAATCATGATAACTTTGGACGGAAAAGACAGCGGTGTCATTTCTATGGTAGTGCGTATCGGTGACAGGGAAACCAATCTCGGACAGGTATATGAAGTGAATAATATTTCGCGTGACTATTGTGATGGCAAGATTTCGTTGGAGGAAGCAAACCGCAGATTGAAAGCGATCCGAGGAGTGAAACGTTATCCGGATTGGGCAATTATATTGTGTGCGATTGTGACATCAGCGGCGTTTACTTTGCTTTTAGGTGGTGGAGTGTACGACTGCCTGTTTGCGGCATTATATGGTGTATTGCAGGTTGTGTTTTTGTTTGTGAACCGGATAATACGTATCAATCGTTTTATATTAAACATGATTACGGCATTTTTTGTAGCACTTATGACAGAGGCACTGGTCATCTTGTCAAAACTTCCCATCAATCAGGAGTTGTTGATTGCAGGTTCCATTATGCCGATGCTTCCGGGAGTTGCGTTAACGAATGCATTACGTGATACTTTGCAAGGAGATTATATGTCCGGTACGGTACGGACAATCGAAGCAATTATGGTGGCCGTTGCAATCGGTATTGGAATCGGTGCCGGTTTGTTTGTAGGAACAGTCTTATTCTAGGAGGAAATATGGCAACAATAATTCAAGTGATTGGTGCGTTTCTTGCGGTAGTAACGATTGCTGTGTTAAACGGGGTACCAATCAAATACTTAGTATATAGTGGGACGGTAGGTGCAGCCGGTTGGGGAGTGTATCTTCTGATGCGATTCACAGGTCTGCCGGATGCAATGGCGATGTTCGTTGCAACCGTAATTGTTGCAATTGTATCGCATGTATACGCAAGAGTGTTAAAAGCACCGGTAACCTTATTTTTGGTGTGCGGCATTCTGCCGCTGGTGCCCGGAGTTGCGATGTACCGCGTTGTGTACTACCTTCTGATATCTGATCATGTAACTGCGGGACACTATGCAATTACAACTGCCTCGGTAACCGGAGCGATAGCACTTGCGGTATTCTTTGTGGATACTGTTTTCAAGTTGAAAAAACCAAAGTTCTGGACAACCGAGTTTCGTACGATAAAATCAAAACAGACAAAGAAAATGTGTGTTGAAACAAAAGATCAGGTAAAGTAGAAAACATAGTGTGATTGAAATAGGTGATATATATGAAAATCAGTATAATCTGTGTCGGCAAGTTAAAAGAGAGTTTTCATGTGAAGGCAGTAGAAGAATACGTAAAGCGCCTTCAGGCATATTGTAAGCTGGAAATCATTGAACTTGCGGATGAGAAGACACCGGATGGAGCCTCGCCGGCGGAAGAACGAAAAATTAAAGAAGTAGAAGGACAACGTATTTTAAAGAGTATAAAAGAAGATGCCTTGGTGATTGCGCTGGCAATTGAAGGGAAAATGATGTCTTCTGAAGAATTTTCTGAAGAAATTAACCGGATTGGATTACAGGGTGGATCACATATTGTCTTTATTATTGGTGGCTCTTTGGGACTGTCTGATGCGGTATTGCAACGTGCAGACAAAAAACTGTCGTTTTCAAAAATGACCTTCCCACATCAATTGATGCGTGTGATTTTATTGGAGCAGATATACCGTGCATATCGGATCATGCATGGACAGCCATATCACAAATAATTTTCCGATTCGATGGTTTTTATCCCATTTTTGTCTTATCTTATGAAAATGATTTTTTAAAAGATTTTTCTGTCATTTTGAAAAGAAGTGTGTTATAATTAAGATACTTATAAAGAATACATAAAAAATCGTGAAAGGGACGGATTTTCTATGCAGATATTTTTACTGATAATGGTTATTGTTGAGCTTTTGGTAATTGCATTCTTGATTTATAAGTTGGTGAAGAACGACCGTGCTTATAATGAGATTGTTGATAAGAGCAGTCAGATTGTTCATGGTAAATTAAATGTGGAAGATATTAAAGTGAATGAAGGAAAAAGCACTTCGAATATCATTGCAAGTTCAGTCAATGCGATTAAGAGCAATTTGATGACTTTTGTTGAAGCTACAAAAGGAAATGTTATTGTACTTTCCGATGCAATTGATGTTCTGTCAAAGAGTGTGGGCGCGAATCAGGTTGGTAATGAGCAGATTGCGAATGGTGTTACCGTCGTGGCGGATAAGACAGGTGAGCAGTTTGCATTGGTAAAGGACAATCTTGAATTGATTGAATCCAACAGTGCACAGATGACGGATGTTGAAAATGCGATGCAGTCCATCAAGTCCCTTCTGGATGTTACGGTTACTAATTGTCAGGAAGGTATTAATAGACTGGAAGGCTACGAGGGAGACATGAACGACATGTCGAACGAGTTGAAGAATATTGACCAGATTCTAAACCGCTTCAATACCGATATTAAGAAGATTGAAGAAGTTGCTGACTTTATTATCAGTATTTCTAATCAGTTAAAACTGTTAGCGTTGAATGCATCTATCGAAGCAGCAAGAGCAGGTCAGTCCGGTAGAGGATTTGCAGTTGTTGCGGATGAGATGAGTGAGATGTCTTCCAAGACAAAGGACGGTATTGACACGATTAATAAAATCGTACGTGAAGTTATCAGTAGTAGTGAACAGGTAACGGAAAGTATTCGTGCCTGTGAATCTACATATAATAAGAGTATTGAGACTTTTGAACAGGTTAACAGTTCGTTCCGTTCCATCGATAAGCAGTCGAATGATATTCACAATATGATGGCGGATGTTTCGGAGAAATTTGTTGTTATGGCAAATAACACAAGCGAAACGAAAAATAAGGCTTCCATGTTGTTTGATACTTCACGAGTAATTAGTGAGAATACTTCTGAAATTGCAGCTGTTTCTCAGGAGGTTGCTGCTGAATCTAATGAGATTGCAGAACATACGGAGAAACTGGGAAGTATGCTTAAGAGTATTCAGGGCTTACTTGGACAGTATAATACGGCAATTGTACCGTCTAAATCGAAGAAATCAAAACCGGTTAAGATTATGCTCTTAAGTATGTATGATAATGAGTTTTGGCTTGGCGTAGGTCGTGGTGCGACTTATGCAGCAAAAGAACTTGCGTCAGTCGGTGGTGTTGCAGAGTTTGCACCGGTACTTCCGAATTCCGATTTGGAAGCGCATGTCAGAAATTCTATTCAGCGTGTAATTGATGAGAAGTTTGATGGATTAATATTCCCTGGCTGGATGCCAACAAAGGGACTTGCAGAAGTAGCGATTGAGAACGGTACAAAGGTTATGGTTTATAACTGCGACTGTCCTCCGGAAATTGCAAGAGTTGCCTGTCTGTGTCCGGATCCATCTGAACCTGGACGTATTTCAGCACAGTCTGTTGCGAAGGCTTTAGGTAAGTCCGGTAAGGTAGCAATCCTGCACGGTGATTTGGAAATTACCTCGAACGCGGAACGTTACAACAGCTTTGTTGAGGAAATGAAGAATTACGGTGGAATTAAAATTGTTGATGAAGTCTTCATCCTGGATAATGACGACGATGTTTATAATAACACGATGGAATGCTTGCGTAATAATCCGGATGTACAGGCGTTGTTCATTACCAACGGATTCCCGTGTTCTGCTGCAAGAGCAATCGAAGATAGCGGAAAGACCGGTAAGGTTCAGCTGTATGCATTTGATTCGGATCCTGAAATTGTTGCCTATATCAAGAAGGGAATTATCGCATGTACGGTAGGACAGGACTCCTTCGGACAGGGACATGATCCGATTATCTGGCTTTACAATCATATTGCAGCGGATGAAGCTTTCCCGAGCGACATCATTCACTGCCGTGTTTCTGTAATCGATCAGAGTAATGTTGAGAGTTTAATTGTTTAATGATAAAAAGGCTGAAAGTTCGTAATGAGTTTTCAGCCTTTTATTTGAGGAAAAATTGAAAGGCTTACAATCATTTTGTAAACCATCAGAAAAGTGATAAATATGAAAATACTCTTAGTTTCTATAAATGCAAAGTATATCCATACGAATCCTGCAGTATATCTTTTACGTGCCAATGCGGCAGAGTTTTGTCAAAATGTAATGATTCGTGAGTTTACAATTAATCAGAGTCCGGATGAGATTCTACAGGGGATTGTAGAGGAACAGCCGGATTTTATCGGGTTTTCCTGCTATATTTGGAATATTGACATAGTCAAAAAGTTAATTCCCGAATGCAAAAAACTCCTGCCGGAAACTGTTGTATGGCTGGGAGGACCGGAAGCAGAAGCAGATGCGGAACAGTTGGTGCAGGAATATCCGCAGGTGCACGGAGTTATGTATGGTGAGGGAGAGACGATATTACCGAGAGTACTTCGATGTTATGATAATACAGCAAACTCTTTGATGGAGGTTCCCGGTATTTTCTTTTGCACGGATAACAAAATTATAAAAACTGCCCCTGCAGAACAGATTAACCTTGATGAGCTTGTGTTTCCTTATGATGCAGAGACTTTGGAAGGATTACGTGGCAAGATTATTTACTATGAATCTTCTCGGGGTTGCCCATTCCATTGCAGCTATTGCCTGTCGTCAGAAGATAATCATGTACGTTTTCGCTCGGTTGATAAGGTAAAAGAAGACTTGAGTGTGTTTATGGCTGCAAAGATATCACAGGTTAAGTTTGTTGACCGTACTTTTAACTGCAATCACGAGCGAATGACGGAATTATTGCAGTTTATGTTAGAAAATGATAATGAAGTAACAAATTTTCATTTTGAAATCGGTGGAGATTTACTAACAGAGCAAGAGATTACTTTGTTACAGAAATTCCGCCCGGGTGCAATACAACTGGAAATCGGTGTGCAGACAACGAATGTGCAAGTGTTGGAACGGATTGGGAGACAGAATAAGAAAGATATCTTGTTTAAAAACATAGCGACACTTCTGCAAGGTGGGAAACAACATGTGCACCTTGATCTGATTGCCGGACTTCCGGGAGAAAATCTGCAGAGTTTTATCCAATCGTTTGATGATGTATATCGACTTCATCCGCATCAGTTACAACTTGGATTTTTAAAGGTTCTCGGGAATACTCGAATTTACCGTGAGAAAGAAATATATGGAATAAAACACCGTGAGTACCCACCATATGAAGTGCTTGAGACATCTTCAATCAGTTATCATGAAATGTTGGAGTTAAAGCAGGTAGAAGCGATGGTGGAGATGTATTATAACAGTGGACAGTTTGCAAAGGAATTGCAATTTGCGGAGCATTACTTTGAAGATTCTCCCTATCAGATGTATCGAACATTAGCGGATGCTTATTATTCACGTTTTCCGAACGGTATGATGTCTTCCCGCATGGCAAGATATGAGCTGTTGATCGAATTTATCAAGTCATTTACTAAAAAATCGCTGCATGATGCTGTAGTGCAATTGGCAGTGTTTGATTGCTATGCGCGTGAACGGAAAAAAGCAAGACCAGTGTTTTCGTTAAAAAATCATGGAGAACATATGGTAAGGACACTGTTGCGTGAAAATAATACTGCAATTGAATATCGTAATGAGAATCATGCAGAGTTATTTGCCATTGACATAAAGAAAACCGCAGAAACAGGGACTGCGGTCTTCAAAGGAAATATAGCGATATTTAATTACGAAAAGCGTTCGCCGATTACGGACAACGCCGAAGTAACATGTTACGATGTAAATTTACTTGTTTAATACGTTTTTGTAACCGTCTGCACCATACTGCAAACAACGGTTTACACGAGAGATTGTAGCAGTAGAAGCACCGGTTTTTTCTGCAATTATATTAAAAGTGATGCCTTCGTTTAACATCTTTGCTACTTCAAATCTCTGCACAAAGGAGCGTAGCTCACTGATGGTGCAAAGATCATCGAAAAAACGGTAGCAATCATCGAGGGTTTCGAGCTTTAATATGCTTTCGAAGAGCATATCAGTTTCTGGGGATTTTAACTTGCTGTCGTACATGCGTTACCTCCATAAGTGTTTTTGTTATACGCATGATACTATAGTAACGTTCTAACATGATAAAGTCAAGAGTAAAATGCATTTTTTGATTGCATATTAACGTACTAAAGTATATAATACAGCCAATGTAAGTTATTTTGCTATTATCTGCAGTAGAACATGTAAGAAAAAGGAACGAATAATATGATGAAGAATGTAAAAGATGCAAAAAGAATCGTAATTAAAGTGGGGACTTCTACTTTAACACATCGTAGCGGAAGGCTGAATTTGAAATTGATGGATCGCCTGGCAATGGTATTAAGTGATATTAAGAATTCCGGAAGAGAAGTGATTCTGGTTACTTCAGGTGCGGTTACTGCCGGCATGAATAAGATGGGACTGAAGGAACGTCCAAAGGAGATTAAGGAGAAGCAGGCCGCAGCATCGGTGGGACAGTGTGAGTTGATGTTTATTTATGATAAGCTGTTTTCACAGTATGGGCATGTTGTATCTCAGCTTTTGTTAACCAAAGATGTAACTGAGAACGAGATTCTTTGCAATAATGTTGTTAATACATTTGAAACATTGCTTACATATCATGTGTTGCCGATTATTAACGAGAATGACAGCGTTGCGATTGATGAATTAGTGTACGGTGATAATGATATGATGTCTGCTGTCACTGCCAAAATACTGAACGCAGACCTTTTGATTATACTTACGGATCAAGAAGGACTTTACGAAGGAAATCCGCATGATGATCCGGATGCCAGATTTATACCATTGGTTGAGACAATTGATGAATCCGTTGAAGCATTTGCCGGCGGATCAGTTAGCGGTGTAGGTACCGGCGGAATGGCAGCAAAGATTCATGCTGCAAAGCTTGCAGTAGATCATGGAACCAACGTGATTATCGCAAATGGTGACAGACCGGAGCGACTCTATGATATCTTGGAGGGAAGACCGGTAGGAACTTTGTTTGTTGCGAAGAGTAATGGCTGATTGTGATAAGAGAGTGGCTACAAAACAGGAGTTGTATGGAAGTGAATTCGATTCAACAGTTCATTTTGACAGCAAAAGAGAATAAAGCATCGGATCTTCTGATTAGTGTTGGGAAGCCACCGATGATTCGACGCAATGCGAAACTGATCAGTCTTGAGTTTCCGGAAGTGAAGGAAGATGCAATAACATCTTTGGTTCAGGAACTGCTTTGTGAGCCATACAATCAGTTTTTGAAAGAACGTGGTGAGGCAGAGTTTGTAGTACCGATATCCGGAGCAGGCAGAGTCCGTGTTAATTTGTTCCGTCATATGGGTCAATATGCATTATCCTGCCGACTGATTACTAATCAGTTACCAAGCCTGATTGAACTTGGGTTGCCGGAAGCTATTACAAATTTGACTCATAAAAAACGTGGAATGATTCTGGTAACCGGTCCATCCGCATCAGGAAAATCAACAACATTGGCTTCATTGGTAGATGATATCAATGCAAGCAGACAAACACATATTATTACTCTGGAAAAACCGGTAGAATATGTTTATCAGGATAAGTTGTCAGTAGTAAATCAAAGAGAGATTGGACGAGATACGGTTGATTACATTACCGGTCTGCGTGCTGCATTAAAAGAGCATCCGGATGTGATTCTTATCGACGAGTTAAAAGATACGGATACAGTTGAGATGGCACTAACGGCGGCAGAAAGTGGTCATCTGGTACTGGCGGGAGTACATACAACCGGCGTGGTAAATACCATCAATTATCTTGTCGGAATGTTTTCGCAAGCAAAGCAACAGCAGATACAAAGCAGACTTGCGTATATTTTGGAAGCAGTATTATCGCAACAGTTAATTCCGATGCAAGACGGGACTGACAGTGTAGTTGCTTTTGAAATAATGCAGTCACAAAATGTAATCCGTAATTTGATTCGAGAAGGAAAGACGCATCAAATCGATTCCATTATGCAAACCGGCCAGAAACAGGGAATGCAGACAATGGATGATGCCGTATATGAACTATATTTGAAGCGTAAAATTGATGCAGCCACTGCATTAGATTATGCGGTTGATCCCTTTATTTTTGAGAAAAAATTATAGTTTTGCGAGAGAGAGCCATGTGGCTCTCTTTTGTTTTATAAATCTTTGACAGCAGATATTGATAATGGTATACTTTATTTTGATTATTTATGTTATTGTATGAAATATATATTAGTAATTTACTAGGAGAAATACATGTCGGATTATAGATATGATTCCATATATCAACCGGTGGAAGGCTGTATTGTATCATATAAACCATTTTATGAGCCGTTACTATTTAATGAGTTGAATGCAAGGTGCAACGGGATAAAATTATGCGACCGTGCGGATACTTCGGCGGCATTTTCTGTTATGGATTATATTTCGGTTTTGGACGAAATCGAAAAAGAAGGGTTTGTGTTTTTACAACATATTCATCCGTATCAGTGTAAGATGCAGATTGTGGGGACAGAGGCTGACTTTGCTGTTTACAGTAGTATGCTTGAGTCAGTACTGCCTTATCTTACAGCAGAGGACAGGCTGACTTGTCAGTGCAGAATTGATACAGCCGTACCGTTTGGATACTCCAATCAGGATTTGACGAAGTTTTTATCGGAGCAATTGAAAGGAAAAAGATTATTAATTGAGCCGGAGTCAGCCGATACTGCGGTATCGCTTACGGTCTATAAAGAAACAGCATATTTGGGTATTTCAAGATTAGAGCATAATGTAAGTGACTGGACTGGTGGTGTGCTGTTTTATTCCAAAGCAGACGGTGTGATATGTCGTGCTGAGTTTAAGATTGAAGAAGCATTTAAAGTGTTCGGAATTGAAATACAAGACGGAATGACGGCATTAGATCTTGGGGCAGCACCGGGAGGATGGACTCATTTCTTGAGTAAATGCGGTGTTTCAGTGGATGCTGTAGATCCTGCGAATCTGGAAGATGCAGTAAGAAAAGAGAAAAATGTGAAGCATTATAAGATGTTGGCTCAGGAATTTGCAGAGAAGTACAAGGAAAAACGGTATGATATTATTGTAAATGATATGAAGATGGATACGAACGAATCCATTGATATTCTTTGTGATATGAGTAAGCAGTTAAAGCCGGAAGGGTGTTGTCTTATTACTTTGAAACTTCCGAAGAACAATATTCAAAAAAGAATTAACGTTGCGAAACAAGTTTTATCGAGATATTTTGAGACGGTGCAAGTTCGACAGTTGTATTTTAACCGTTCTGAAGTGACTGCATTTGTAAGTAACAAGAAAGAGATTTAAAATAAAAAAAGTTGAGTGCGGATGGCGGGACTTGAACCCGCACGAGCGCGAACTCGGTAGATTTTGAGTCTACTGCGTCTGCCATTCCGCCACATCCGCTCAACGGATTGTAGTGTAACACAATTAAAGTCGGAGGCCAAGCGGTCTTAGGAAGGCAAGTTGCCCCC
>JAZNXH010000030.1:0-35531 GCA_045593785.1 Lachnospiraceae bacterium | reverse complement strand
AATCACACCGTACATATCAATCAAGATTGTATTAATGCCTCTCAGTTTATCTCTTACATTCATCTGTCTTTTCCTTACACCTTACAACTTTATTTCATTCTCCTGCATATCACTCACAACATCACAGAGTTCAATCCGCACAACCTTAGCCAGCGCCTGTACCGGCAGTTCCACCTGATAACCAATCTTACCCGCACTGAACATAATCGTATCGAAATTCTCTGCTGTCTCATGTACTACCGTCCGAAACTGCTTCTTCATGCCAATTGGGGAACATCCGCCATGAATGTACCCGGTGAGTGGCAACAACTCCTTGGACTTAATCATGGCAATACTCTTCTCACCGACCGACTTTGCTGCCTTCTTCAAATCCAGTTCCTTGTGTACCGGAATCATAAATACATAATAATTCTTGGTCGCACCGATGGTAACCAAGGTCTTAAACACCTTGTTTTCGTCCTGTCCGAGAATTGCTGCTACTTCCACTCCGCTGATTGCTTCCGTGTCACCGTAAAAGTGACTGATGTAGTCCACCTTCTTCTGGTCTAAAATGCGCATTACATTGGTTTTTTCTGTACTTTTCTTCATATTCTTCACCGTAACCCCTGAATCACAAATTCAACCCTGTTTTCCCGTCTTCCAGTACCTCTTGTTCATACTGAACTTCTCTCTGTACTTGGGCGGTATTTTCTCATAATTCTTTCCGAACAGATATCCCATGTACTTTGCTACTGTACGGATTCCAAAATCCACAATTTCCAAAAACAATCCCTGTTCCACCAGTTTCTTTACCGTATCCAGTACGAATCGGACACCTTCCTTTTCGGAAGAAACATAAGCAAATACTTCCGGGTGTTGTTTTTGCGATACCGCTAAATCAAAGTTTCGTTTGAACTCTGCTTCATAAGAATAGCTATGTGAATGAACCACCTTCGCATCCGCACAGTAGGCAACTGCATATCCCGCATCAATGGCTTTTGCTGCATACAGCATATCCTCGTTAAAAATCGTTTTACGGACAAACCCGCCCAACATACGGTAAATGCGCAAATCATACATTGCACATACATCCGAACAGAAGAAAGCCTTAATTCCCAGTTCATCAATATCTGCAGCCGTTTTTACCCGGCTTTTCTTCGGATAGTTAAACTCTCTGGTAATACGTTCTGTCGCGCCGGCCTGTTTTGATGCCAATTGTCTGCCATACACCACGGCCACCCGAACTTCAGAATTTTCAAAACTCTCCAATAGTTCTTCCGTAAGTTCCCGATTGCACGGAACTGCATCCTGAGTCATAAATAGCAAATAGTCACTCTTTGCGTGACAAGTTGCAAGATGTCTCGTCCCGCCATGATCAAATTCTGTCTTTTGGACGGAAATCACTTCTACATCGACAGAATACTCGCCAACTTTGTCACGTATCTGCTCTACTCTTGCCAGCAAATCATCTGACGAACATTCTTCGCACTCTGTATTTGTTAAAATCAATTTTTTCGGAAGTGCTTCCTGTTTCAATATCCGTCTGATTAAGGAATCAAACTTCTCATCCGGCCGATATACCGGAATCGCTATATCAAAGGTCTTATCATTCAACATATTTTACCCTTTCGTTCCCATTGTCCTGTCTTTTTAATTCATTTCCATACAAACATATTAGACGAATTATGAGAAATATCATACAACACAATTTACCTTTTTGCAAACTTATGATATACTATATCCACAGACAAAACTTTCGTTTTTGTGTTGTTTTTCTGCTTATTTTTTACAATCAGCAACAAAATCAGATTATTATTGTTTTGGATGGAACAGATATGGCTACTAAGGGGTTTATTGATTATTACAGAATACTGCAAGTACATTATGATGCCTCTCCGGAGGTTATCCGCGGTGCGTATAAAAACCTTTCCAAATCCTATCATCCGGATTCCGGGAGAGCCGACAGTGATCGCATGGCATTGTTAAATGAGGCATATCAAATCCTGAGCAATGCTTCCTCCCGCAAAGAATATCACAAAAAGTGGCTGGTGCAGCATGCCAACACATCCGCATATGTACAAAAGAAAGATGACAAGATTGTGGTATTCTCAGAACCTACGGTATCAGCCGCAACCGAAGCAATGGAAACCTTCTTCCACCATCTCTTCATCCGCGATTGGGAAACCGCATATACACTCCTTACCACGGAAGATAAGGATTTTGTCGGATTCGAAGAATTTGCCGAATGGCGTGAAGCCATTGACCTTTGCAGTCGCTTGCAGAATTACAAAATCACACTTCTTCGTACCCTCACAGATGTTTGTCTTGACCGGCTTACCTACCGCCATGGTGTAGAATATCAGGTAAGTATCACGGAACTTGACAGCCTGACCGGTGAAACCAATACCGAAACCGTACGCAAATATGCGGTATACGACGGTGCTTCCTGGCGCATCTGGCTCGGAAGCCGCAATGTCAAATCAGCCACCCTGCGATTCCGTATGCTTGCTGAAAAGAACAAGAATATCGATCCGATGGCAGTTTATCACAATGCACTCTCCCGCATCGATGCCCTTACCGGGCTTTTGAGCGAAGATGGTTTTTATGAAGACGCTGAAAAAGAAGCAAACCGTTCCAAACGCTATAAAAATCCAATCACACTTCTTGCGTTTCGTGTGCTATGTGACAACAAGGATCGGGAAACAGCCTGTCTTTGTCAACTGGCATCGGTAGTCAAATCCAACTGCCGTTCCACTGACCTTGTCGGAAGAATCGGCAGTAACCATATTGTATGCCTGTTAACAGAAACGCGCCGTTACAGCGGAGAACTCGCTGCAAGGAAATTTCTGAAGCTTGTTTCCCAAAAACAGTCTGAAAGCTATAACGTCAGTTATACCATAGCCGCATACGACGGATTTACCGATATCCATAACGCAGTTACTGAATTATGCAGAAACACATAAAAAGACGTCAGCAAACCAGTCTTCCCTCGACTGTCTCTGACGTCTTTTTTTACTTATGACTCAATTAGCAGGGTACGTTACCCTCATCAACATCATTGATTACATAGTATGCTCTTCTGTCTTCCGGTTTCAGATACAACTTACAGGAAACATAATCCTTTTCCTTGTGACCATTAGCAATCCAGTCTGCCTTTGCGTCTGCAAGCAATGTCTCAACACTCACCTGCATACCTCTGTACTGCAGAATCACTTCCTCACTGACAGCTTTCTTTCTGGTTCTGGTCTTTGCTGCGGTCGCAGTCTTCTCTACTGCCGCAACTGCCTTCTCAGCCGTCTTCTTGGTCTCTTTTACTGCTTTCTTTACTTCCTTCTTCACTTCTTCTGTGATTGCAGCTGCCTTTTTCTTCGTTTCTGCTGCCTTAGTAGTTTTCTTTTCTTTTTCCATTCTTTCCTCCGTTATATGACCGGAGTTGAGCATCCGGTCCAGCATCGTTTTTCTATCTTAAACTATCCCTAAGGGATAAGCGGATTTTTACCGCAACACGCTGTATTTTAACGATTTAGATGTTAGAATGCAAGTGTTTCAAAAGATTTCTCCCAACTGATGCATAAGTTGCTTTTTGTGAAATTGTTTTTGTGCAAATCGCACAGAATACTTATGCAGTTTTTGACACATTGACCAATTATTTTTGTACTCTGTGCTCTATCATAATTTATGATATACACTTCACTCCGGCATCACATCCTGATAAAAACGTAGCACATTTGCATAAAACAATTTATCCAGAACACTCTGATTCCATCCTTTATGATGCAGTGCTTCCCACAAACGTTCCATATCCTGTACACCGGTAAGTTCCGGATTGCCTTTAATTCCGTCAAAATCCGACCCCAGTGCCAGACATTCCTCACCACCAACCTTCCGCAGATATTCCAAATGCCTTATCACTGCTGCGATTCCGCAATCATTCTCTGCTCCTAAAAATGTCGTCTCAAAATTCACACCAATAATACCGCCTCGAAGTCCCACTTTCCGTATCATGTCATCCGTCAGATTTCTCACATGCGGGGTCACGGCCCTTGCATTGGAGTGACTGGCAAGGAAAGGTTTTGTCGTACTCTCATACACGTCATAGAAGCCACGATCCGACAGATGGGATACATCAATCATCATTCCGAGTTCTTCCATACGTGTGACTGCCTCGACTCCATAATCCGTCAAACCATCTTCCGTATTAGGTACCCTCAGACTCATGGTTCCATCCGGCCGGATACAGTTCGGACATCCGAGCGCATTCCTATGATTCCAGGTCAGAGTAATCAGGCGAACTCCGTCCCGAAAAAGCTGTTCCAGACGCTCCGCAGAATCCGCCACCTGCCCTTCCTCCACTGTAAGCAGCGCAGACATCTTTCCCTCTCTTTGATTTTTAACAATATCCGAAAACCGGAAGACCGAACGAATGATGCCCTCATTTTTCTGCATCTCATCCTGAAAGAGACGGTACATCTCGCAATATGCACCGTATACATCCGGGTCCACCTCAGAATCGATATAGATTGCAAAGTTTTGCAGAAAATACCCTACTTGCTTCATTCGTTCCAAATCCAGATGAAATTCATTCCGAAGCAGCTGATTTTCTTCGCCGCAATGAATACAACTCTTTTCTGCCTCCGGTCTGCCCAACGCATAATCGCGTAATTTTGAAATTGTATCACAATGTAAATCGATTATCATTCCTTCGCTCCATTTCATAAAGACTCATTGACATCAGAACACCGTTCCGGCATATAGGAATGCCTGATTCAAATCTGCACGATATCCGACGCAGCCATGCTTCATGCTGTTTATGGTTACTCCTGCACCGTTCCTTGCCGTCGAATGGATATATTCACCGTTCCCCAGATACAATGCAATATGTCCCGGAAAGTACAGTAAATCTCCCGGTTTTTTCTCACAATCCGCTATTTTTCTTACCGGACTCTGAGGAGTCAACGCCGAATCCCTGTGAATATAGATACCATTTAACGCATACACCATAAAGGTAAATCCGGAACAATCAATTCCTACCGTAGACTTACCGCCCCATCGGTACGGCGTTCCAAGATAAGAATATGCAGTATCCACCAACGCATTCCGCAATTCTTTTTCACTTACGGTTTCCTTCCCTTTGTGTGTATCATCATTTACACAATATACACTATCTTTATTCTTTTCTCCGATTGGCACAACATATGTCTTTATCTGTTCTTGTCTTACAAAACCATCTGTCCCATCCACCAGACGTACGCAATGCCAACCCGGTTCAGCCGCAGGTCCAAGATCCAGCACCAAAGAACCACGATATAAAGTAAGAAGTACTTTGCTTTTTACTGTCGGTTGTGACATCACATCACAGAACCTTTTCTCTACTACAAGCTGTCTCCCCCTCTTCCATGCACTTATTCTTCGTTCTTCGCACAAAACACCGTAAGATGAAACAAGACCGGTATACTGATAGTCTGTCTCTATCCTATACCGGTCTCTTTCTTTTGTATCCATTATCTTAACACTCGTACCGTACAGCAGTTCATCGGTACGAATCTGTAGAATATCCCTCTCTGCATAGACAGGCAGCAACGCTGTATTTACAATTCCTTCTCCTGACATTTTGGCTCCAAGTCTGCATTCATATCATTCTATGCAACCCGGTTCAGAAGTATTCTCTTACTTTTCTGTCTCATCTGCAGCGTAATCCACAAAACTTACATCCAGATCCACGGCTCCGTCAATTCCGGGCACCCTGCCGGTATCCGAATACTGCAGCATCGTGAACTCATACGGGAAAATATGACTGTTTCCATAATAAGCGAACCACTTATCATAGTCACCCAGACGCTCCAGTTCAAGTCCCATCACCATATAACGGGTATTGGCATAAATCATCGGCGTATATCCGGCTTCCTTAATCTTCTCACAGAAGGCAATACAGCAGTCCGTCCGCTCAGCACGGGTCAGTCCATTGGCCCTTGCATCATAGGTCGTAACTTCTTCCGTATCAAATACAACCGGATACGTTATCTTGTAATCCTTGATATGTTCAAGTACAAACTCTGCTTCTTCCACTGCCTCTTCCTGGTTCTTCGCCTGTGAAAAGAAATAAATACCGACCTTTATTCCGGCTTTGGCAGCATCCTTAACATTATCTAAATAATACGGGTCAAGTTCCAGCGTACCTTCGTTCATGCCACGGTATCCAAGACGGATAATCGCATATTCCACACCGGAAGCCTTTACCTTCTCCCAGTCGATATCGCCCTGATACTTCGATACATCAATGCCGCAGATAGAAACCACTTCCCCATCCTTGATATATTCATATCGTCCGATGTTATCTGCCGTATCTTCTGCCTTAATCCAGTTCCTAAAATCCAAAGGATTCGGTGCAATCTCATCCGACACCGGAATCAGGAAACGTTCTTTGTTCCTTCCACCCAGCAGGATATAATCCTCCAGCGGTCTGGATATCGGATCGATAATGCCGTCCGAACCGACATCCTCCTGATCTGCCTGTACATAAGCACCATATAAGTAATTCGAAATTCCAAAACGCAAACCATTCCGCTTAATTGCACCGGTCAGTTCTCCCAGACAACTTCCGTCTTCCAGACCAAGCACCATATTGAAGATAACGCCTGCTTCGGTAAACTGTAAGTCAAAATATTCTTCCACACGAAGGATATTTTCTTCATACAGCATTGCATTAATATATGCTTCATTGGGAATCCGGTATTGATAAGACACACCGTCCACCGTAAGTATCATCAATTTATCCGTATCTGTACTGTTCTGCATCGGCTGCTCTGCATATTCAGTACGGAACACACCCTGTAACAAAGTTTTAAGATCAACCTCACCGCAATCGTACAAATTCGTTACATCTACAAAACGGATTTTCTCCGGAAAGTTCTTATATTCTTCACTGTATTTTACAAAAGCAAACTGCGTACTTGCATCCTGTGCAAAATTACCATACTCCGGTATCAGTGTCCGGATATCGGCCGTCAGGTCATATTCCCAATCAAACTCAATCAGTGCGCTACCGTTGTCCAGGAGAATACGTTGACGCATCTCGCTATCCTTCGGGAATTCATTGCGGTAATATACCTTGACGCCACCCGTACTAAAACAAAGATACTCATATCCAAAATACTCTTCTGCACTTACCTTAAATCCTGCCGTTGCATCTTTCGAAATTCCTGCAACATAAGCATCCAGATCTGTAATAATATATGTATTCTCTGCATGAGTATCTGCGGCTCCATCCGGTGTCAATACCGGTGTCGCAGTCGGTGCAGGACCTTGATTTACAGCATCGATTGCCTTACGATACACCAAGGTGTAGAAACCGAGAAAACCCACCAACCCTGCCACAATCACCAGCGAAAGGATCACGGCAAAAACCTTCCATGGATTCTTCTCCTGCTTCGGAATACGAAGGCGTTCATTTTCCTGGCGCACTTCTTCTAAATCCTTCAAAAGAATCGCAATATAATCCCGGCTCTCCTGCAGTGCAGATTGAGGCTCCTGCTCAAATACCGTATCCGGTATATCAAGCTCGGGAAGCGGGCCGGTATCGGAAACAGACTCAGTTATTACAGTCTCAATCACGGTCTCCTGCGGCTCTACCTTAATCTCTTGCATCTCCGCCACAGGCGAAGTGCCGGCTCCGGTTTCCGCCATCTTTCCCGAAACCTCTTTTATCTTATCCTTGTTACCAAACAGTCCCATACCGTTCCCCCTTTCAATCATGAGGATGTATTATTAATGACCTGTCGGAAACAGATGATATTACACAAACAGCAGATAAATCATCGCAATACACATACCTACACAGAACAGCAACAAACCATAAGACAAACTGCTCTCGATCATACGGTTTCTTCGCTTGTTCAACTCATACAGCTGTGCAAAGGTAACGACATAATCTGTCGTAATCGGATGATTTTTTCTTACCGTGCGGTTCAGCACTCTTACGCCGAAATTCGCAATTCTTCCGAACTTATAGGTCATACGGGTTCCAATATACAGCTGTTCTGTCGGCTTCTCACGATACAAGGTCTTACGGAAGAATAAAAGAATTCCATCCGTATCACTGAAGAATCTGCAAATCGTACCAAATACCACCGGAAGCCACTTCAAAAGCAACGGACGATAAATCAGGTTCTCCAGGTCAAGCCATGCCGGCCAGCGATTCACATATACCTTTTCCCCATCGTTCCTCTTCATCATGAAAGTACGGACAATACCAAAATACACAATTACACCTACTGCAATCGAAATCACAGCACCCTTCAAATTCACAAGGGACATGTATTTTACTTCATGTGCCATCGGCTCTGCATTCATAAAGCCACTTGCAAGTTTCGCAAAACGGTCATAGAACAGATGCGGAAATGTACCAAACACAAACAAAAGCACCGCAGGAATTCCGATTGCAATCTTACCCGGAAGGCTCAAATAGTTCTGATCGGACTCTCTCATCTTTGCTTCGTTGGTTCTATTTTTTTCGACAAATACAGCTACAAATAATTTTATCATATATGCGCAGGTAATTCCACCGGAAATTAAAAACACAATTTCCGCACATTTCAACCCAAGTGCTGCCGTATGAGAATCATGCATATGGTGAATTCCTTCAACAATACCCTCATGGAGCAAGGTCTTGCTGATATAACCGGACCAACCGGGAATACCTCCGATCCCAAGTGCTCCGAAAAGATAACAAAGCATCAGATACGGTTTCTTACGACCGAAACCGCGAATCTCATTTAAATCTAATGCATGCAAATTCTGCACAATAACACCGGCAACAAGGAACAATACCAGTTTAAACATCGAGTGGTTCAGCATATGAAGAATCGTACCGGAAGCTGCAATGGAATTTTCTTCCCCAAGGATGCCCAGCATACCAATGCCGGTCAGGATAAATCCAATCTGTGATACGGAAGAGCACGCCAGTGTCCGCTTAAAATTCACAGAGAATAATGCCAGCACTGCTCCAAGGAACATGGTAACCAGTCCGATTGCAAGCATAATAGCGCCTACCAGTTGATTCCCGTAGAACAGGTTACAGCAAACTACCAGAATGCCAAAGATACCAACTTTGGTCAGCTTACCGGAAAGTACCGCACTTGCCGGAGCCGGCGCTACCGGATGTGCCTTCGGAAGCCAGATATGGAGCGGGAACATACCCGCTTTCGCACCAAAACCAAGCAGAATCAACGCACCGGCCACATAATACTGCGTTGTAGACGTATCGTTTACAGCTGCCCAGGCAAGATAATTCATTCCAGCTTCACGGAGCACTGCAATCTCTAAGGTTCCCAGACAATTCTGTAAGAGAAAGATACCCATCAACATGGCAAGACCACCGATAACTGCAACTGCCAGATAGGTCGATGCCGCACGAAGCGCTTCCTGTGTCTCCTCCTGTGCAACAAACACATAGGAAGTAAAGGACATAATCTCAAAAAACAGAAATGCAGTAATCAAATCTCCCGAGAAGAACACTCCCACTGTCGCAGACAAGGTAGCCATCCAAAAGAAATAATAACGATTTCGTCTGTGATAATGCGAAAAATACTGTTCAGAAAACAGCGTACACATCGCCCACAGAAGCATTGCCATTGCCGCCAACAAGAAGCGGAAACCATCCAGACGGAATGATAATCCCAATCCGCAAAGCTTTGCCACTTCTAATTCGTATACCACACCGGCAAATACATCCTTGCAGCTGATGATGAATATCATCAGTTCCAACACTGTAACAATTGCCGTAAAACGGTCCCTGAGTCTTTTATTTTTCGTACCAATCCAATATCCGATTCCACCGGCAACCAGCGGCAGCAGAATCATTACAGGCAACACATACTCACCCATGTTTATGACCAAGCCTTTCTATAGCCTGCAGACCATACACCATTCTTACGTATCTGCAAATTTATCAATATTACATCAGTTTCTCCAAAAAACTGATTAACGGCTGTGCATACAGTCCGAATAAAACAATTCCTACGGCAAAGAACACCAGTGGAAGTTTCATGCGCCACCCAACTTCTGAAGTCAGATTCGTAACATCCCTGCCCTTTGTCGGGAACCATGCACGCACTACAATTGTTAAAATATACATTGCCGTCATCAGTGCAGAATACAACAACACTACAGCACCAATCATAAGTATCGGATCAGCGGTTGCAAGTGCGCTCTCTGCCAACTTCCATTTGCTCACAAAACCCGAAAGCGGCGGAATTCCCACCAGTGAAATGCCTGCAATCGTAAAACAAGTCATCACAAGCGGCATTTCCTTTCCGACACCATTCAGCTCATCTACATAATTGCGGTCTCCTCTCTGCATTACAACACCGGCACAGAAGAAGCAACAGATTTTCATGAATGCATGAAACACCAGATGACAGAATGCTGCTACCATACCGACCTTGTTCATCATCACAACACCTAACAGTATGTACGACAGATTACTCATGGTCGAATACGCCAAACGTCGCTTAAAATGTGTTTCCTTTACCGCCATCGTTGAACCGTAGCAGATAGTAAATGCAACGATAGCGAACGCTGCATACTGTACCCATGTTCCTGACAGATTTTCTGCCCCGAAACAATAGAAGGTCAGACGAATCAGCACAAACGCACCTGCCTTTACTACAGCTACCGCATGTAACAATGCTGTTACCGGTGACGGTGCTACTGAAGCAGAAATCAACCAGTTACCAAACGGAAACAACGCCGTCTTTACACCAAATCCCAAGAAGCCGCACAAATATACAAGCAATAACAATTCTGTCATCTCAGGATACGCGGAAAAATCAATGATACCGGAGATAGAAAACCTGCTTGCATCTCCATATACAACAAGGAACACCAACGTTATGAAGCCAAATGCCGCACCCCCAAGCATATAGCGCAGATATTTCCGTCCGGCACGTACCGAACGATTATTCTGAAGGTGGATGACTAACGGCAGGGTCACCAAAGACAACGCCTCAAAGAACACATACATTGTCAGAGGATTTCCTGCATATGCAAGACCAATCGTAATACCGCAAGTCATGGTGTAAAATGCGAAGAATGAATTCACCCAGTTTTCCGTGCGCTCGAGATGATGTTTCTCATAATCCATATAATCAAACGCATATATGGTTGCAGGAATCCACAGAGTTGCTACCAGGCAGGAAAAAATCTTGGCAGGACCATCAACAAAGAATGTCAGATGCAGATTATCTGCAAACCGTGCAATCAATAACGGTTCCGCCGGTGCATTGAATGCAATCCACCATACCAGTGCACAATTCACCGCCAATATTACCAACACATAAATTTCGCGCGCTTTTCTTGTTTGAAAACGAAATGCATACAACAGTGCTCCGGTCACAATAGTCAGCAGCACCGGTACTAATATCAAATACTCCATATGAACTCCAAACTCTTCCGTATCGGATTCTCAATTTATTTCACCGGATCCGGCGATCAAATAAAGGTTGCAATCAGTTTTTCCAGTACTTCCGTCAGCGGGTTTGCAAAAATACCGAACAATACAGCTCCTGCTGTAAGCAGAATCGTCGGAACCAGCATCATCTTCGGGGCCTCACAACGTTCGTACCTATTTCCTGTATTACCCGGAAGGAACCCTTTCATGGTAATCGGGAACAAATAACCCGCGGTAAGCAATGCACTAATCAGCAACACTACCGGACCGAGCCAGCTTAAGAAACCGATTTCTGCATTCAATGCACCGGTCGCAAGATACCATTTGCTGATAAAACCGGAAAGCGGAGGTACACCAACAAGTGCAAGCCCTGCCAGTGTAAAGCACCATATTGTTCCCGGCATTTTTTTGCCGATTCCCGTGAGTTCGTCCACTCGTTTACAACCGGTCTGCTCGATGATAGAACCGGCAGTAAGGAACAAAGTATTTTTAATCAGTGAATGGAACACAACATGCAACAACGCACCGAGTATTCCAACCGGATGTAAGACAGATAATCCAAATAACACATAGGATACCTGACTGACGGACGAATATGCCAGACGTTTTTTCAGAACCGGCTCAAGATATGCCAGCATAGAACCCATAAATACCGTAAACAGACTCAATCCTATCCATGTATACTGTACCCATGTTCCACGGATAAAATCTGCACCGGTAATATAGAAAACAACACGGATAATCGCAAGTACGCCGGCCTTTGTAATAATACCGGAAAGCACCGCACTCGCCGGTGACGGAGCCACCGGATGTGCCGTTGGTAACCATGCGTGTAACGGGAACATACCAGCCTTACAGCCAAACCCGACAATCGCAAGGAAAGTAACCAACAGTAATACTGACTCATTGCCTGCAACTTTTGCCATATCCAGTACACCACCGGAAACAAATTCCATCGTTGTACCGTACTGGTAAAAGAAAAAGATTGCAAGCAGGGAAAGAAATGCACCTGCAATGGAATAAAACAGGTATTTCAGACCTGCCATAACCGATTCCTTGGTCCGGCTGTGAAGTACCAGCGGTAAAGACGATAAAGTCATCATCTCGTAAAACAGATACATCGATATCAGATTTGCAGAAAAATCAAGTCCTAACAGAACGCCATATACAATCAGATAATACCGATAAAATCTTTCTTCCTCTTCTTCATGCTTCATGTAACCAAAAGCATAAAATCCCACGATTATCCAGACAAACGTCGTAAGCACTGCAAATAACTTAGACATCCCGTCAATGCGGAACATAATCGTAAGTGCATCCGTCATACGCCAGAGTGTAAAAAGAGTCTCCTGCCCAAAGCTGCAGATTACTATCAGACTCAGCACTCCGCACACTACCAGAGAAGCACCCACATACCCTATTCTTTGCTGACGATTTTTCAGACACTTCAGATATGGAAATATCAATCCCAGCAACACCGGAAGAAACACCGGCAGTATCAACCAAACTTCACTCATAACAATCTCCATTCAAGGTTAACCGAACAACTTCATTCCCTGTTCCAGTAGTGAAATTACCCAACCGGAGCAAAGACCGAAAAATACATTTAAGACGACGAACAATCCCAGTGAAACTGCAAATCCTTTCTGCTGCTTCCATGTGACTTTGCGCATATCTTCTTTTTCAGAAGGTAAATATAACTGAATTAACATACGCAGGAAATATACAACCATAAGGATTGTACTGATTGCCATTGTAATCATAACCGGCCACAGTTTGTCACGCACATTCAATACCGAAGTTGCAATATTCAGCTTAGATGAGAATCCTGCCAGAAGCGGTACACCGACAATGGAGAGTGCACCGATACAATATGCGAAACCAGCGATGCGGTTTCTGTGTCCGGCTCCCTTTGTATCGTCAAATCGGTTACTGTCCGCGGACGGTTTACGGAGCAACAAATCCGGATGATTTCGTACCACATGTACCGTGGAGTCAAACACACCGGTTACACCAACCAATTCCTCTCCTGCCTCGGCAACAATTGCTTTTTGATTCTGTTGCCTGATATCGTACTCGCTTACTACTTCTTTTCGTTCTTTGTGTCCACGGCGTTTTCCGTAGGAACCCTTCATTTTCTCAGAACGCCCCATCTTCTCTTGCAGAAAACGGAATAAAGCCTCCGGATGTTTGATATGCACTACACCGGTTGCCATCCGAAGTCCGGATACATCCGCAACACCTGCTACCGACATAAACAACATCGCCTTTGTCATTGCATGCGTATACAAATGGAAGATAGCTGCTGTCATGCCTGCATCCGTTCCCATACCAATACACATAAAAATATATCCGATATGGGATACCGAAGAATATGCACTCATTCGACGGATATCACCTTCATGCATCGCATGAACAGATCCCATAATCATCGCTATAATACCAAGCACAAATACTACATCTAATATTTTGCCGGATACGATGGAGTTTACACCAAGCACACGGTAATAAATCTTAATCAATAAAATGATGTAACCCTTGGATGCCAAACCGGAAAGCAAAGCGGATGATGTTGGTGCAGATGTACTATATGCGTCCGGAATCCAACCGTGGAACGGATACAAACCGCTCTTAATCGCAAGCCCGATCGTAATCAATCCGATTACAACTGTGAGGGGAATTGTATACGTTCCGTCTGCAACAATTCCTGCCACAGCTTCTTTTATATTGGACATTAACAGATGTCCGGTCAAGGTATACAGTAACGTAATACCAATCAATACCAAACCTGATCCAAGAAGGCTCATCGCCATATAACGGATAGCAGATGACACCGCCCGTCCGGTATGACGAAGTGCAATAAGGCCGCAGGTCGCAATCGTATTAATTTCAAGAAATACATATGCGGTAAAAATATCATTCGTATAAATCAATGCCAGCAAGGAGCCAAGCAAAAGACTTGATAGCAGATAAAAGTAATTTTGTTTACTGCTATCAATCTCGTCGTGAATGTATTTTCCGCCGCCCAAAAGAATCAACAGTACAATAATACTAAACAGCGTTGCTGTCATCGCTTCCGGAACACCAATACGAATCTCGTTGCCCCAAGGTGCCGGGAAATGACCCATGAAATAAACATAACTTACCTGCACATTTCCCACATATGCAAGCGTTGCCAGGGACAACACACAGATAACCGCGACCGAACTCATGCAAAGATATCTTGCCGCTTTCCCCTTAAGCATAGAGCAAATGATAGCGGTAAACATAATGAGCATAATCGAAAAGAAGGGGAAATTCTGAATCAACTGCATTATACAATCTCCTCCTGCTTTACTTTCATCAATATCTCATCCAAATCGAGCGTATGATACTTACTGTATAACACTACAGTCATAGACAACATCAGCGCTGACACGCTGACAGATACTACGATGCCGGTCAATACCAGACCGCTTGGGATTGGATTGATATACGCTTCCATCTCTTGAATCCCGTTCACAACAATCGGTGCTTTTCTTCCTTCTACAAAACCTTGTGCCGCAAGGAAAAGATAGATTGCGGTATCCATGATGTTGAAGCCGATAATCTTCTTAATCAGATTTTTGTTAAACAACAGTGTTGCAAAACCGATTACAAATAGAATCACTGCTGCCGTATCAAAATAATTTGCCATCAGATTACTAATCATAACCTTTATACCGAACCCTTTCTGAACAAGGAATAAAATGCATACATAGTACATGCCACGATGATGCCGACACAGATATTTAGCGGCAGAATCAGACCGGAACTTATAATTGCTCCCGGTGTACCAAGCGGTATTCCGCTCTCAAGATGATTGGCACCTGTAAAGAAGGAATAACTCTTCGCAAGGCAGTAAAAAGTCAACGAAACAAAAGTAAGACGCTTCACTAACTTCTCGCTTATCATCTTGTGTGTTTCCTGGTATCCGAATGCTGACAGATACAGAATCAAGCCGGCTCCCAAAATCGCACCACCGGAGAAACCTCCACCCGGAGAGATATGTCCGTTCAGAATAACATAAATACCAAAAATCAAAATAAACGGCATCAGTATCTTGGTAATGGATTGTAAAATCGAATCACGGCGTGGTTCAAACTTTCTCTCAAGTTCTATCTCACGTTCTTTTTTCTTACGATCCAGTTTGTTGTCTCCTAATCGCAACATAATAAACACACAACTGGAAGCAATAAAGAGTACGCAGGACTCTCCGAACGTATCAAATGCACGATAATCCAGTATCATACCTGCTACAATATTAACTGCACCGGTTTCCTGCAGTCCTTTTTCGATATAACGTTCTGAAACCTCATTGTTGTACGGGTTATCTACTGCTGCATAAGGCGGCAAAAATGATACTGTATACAGTAAAATTGCCAAAAGACTGCAACACGCAATCAAAGAAATCAGGCGGTACACCGTTCGGAAATGCTGAATCTGCTTTCCGCGCAGGCGTTCTGCTTCCTGATGCGCCATATCCCAAATGGCATCCGTTTCTTCAATATATCGCTTCTTTCTCCTTATCGACTTAGGCTGATGAACTACTTCAAACTTTTCTTCACTCAATGCAGTTTCTCCGTTCAGCCACCGATAAAAGGCTTCCTTTTTGGGTTCATTCGTCTGATTTTGCATAATATCCTCAATCCCGGAAAAAATTTCAGTTTCCGTGCAATTAATACATTTTGTCAAATAACACAATCGGCTAAAGTATAGTCCTTTTTTCTTCAGGAATCAAGTAAAGAAAATGCTTAAATATTTTCATTATCTTTCTCCATTGTTTTCGTCCGTAAAATAGAGTATTATTTTGAATAGAAAACAGACCAAATGGAGGAATCTATGAAACTTCTATTCAATGATAACTGGTATTTTTCCAAACATCCGCTCGGTACCACTCTGACTGATATCTGTTCTGATGCAACTACCTGGGCTGCTGTAGACATCCCTCACGACTGGCTTATCTATGATACAAACAATCTCTACGAAGACAGTATCGGTTGCTACCGCAAGACATTTACCATAGATTCCCTTGCCGGGAAGCGTATTTCACTGTTATTTGAAGGTGTTTACATGAACACCACGCTTTATGTTAACGGCAAGACGGTAGGTGAATGGAAGTACGGCTATACTACCTTTTTGTTTGATATTACAGAGTTTCTGTGCGAGGGTGAAAACACTGTTCTTGTACATTCCATCTACGAAAATCCGAATACCCGTTGGTACTCCGGTGCCGGTATCTACCGCGATGTGTATCTGATTGAAACCGGTGAAATTCATCTGGTTCATGATGGTACCTATATTAATACGAAACAGCTTGATAATGGGCAATGGGAATGTAACGTACGTACCGAGATGATTTATGAAAATGCCGCTATCTCCGGTAATTCGGTAAATGCACAGGTAAACTACCGAGTACGAAAAGCAACTTCCGAATCTGCTGCAACCGATTTTGAACAGACTCTTTCTCCTATTGTACTTGCGGCACAGACACCGGTACAATATGCTATTTTAAGTTGCAGTCCGGACAAGTATGCAACAGTTGCAGAGACCGGTTTTGTCATAGACTCTCCTATCCTTTGGGATATCGACAATCCATTTTCTTATATCCTTGAAACGAGTTTAACTGTTGACGGAATTGTAGTGGACTGTCAGGAAACTAACTTTGGTTTCCGTACCATAGAACTCAAGCCCGATTCTGGCTTTTACCTGAACGGAAAACATATAAAACTAAATGGTGCCTGCATGCACCATGACTTAGGCTCTCTTGGTTCTGCATTTAATGTAACTGCCCTGCGCCGCCAGTTTGAGAGTCTAAAACGCATGGGTATCAATGCTGTCCGTACTTCACATAACCCGCCGGCCGTACCCTTCATGTATCTGGCAGACGAAATGGGCATGCTGATTTTGTCGGAAGCATTTGACATGTGGGAGCACCCAAAGACGAAATACGACTATGGTAATTATTTCAACGACTGGTGTGAACGCGACTGTGCAAGCTGGTTACGCCGTGACCGCAACCATCCTTCTGTTATACTGTGGAGCATCGGAAATGAAATTTACGATACCCAACAGGCTCGTGGTTATGAAATTACCGGTCGGCTTGCATCCTATATTGCATTTCATGATCCGAAGAAAAATGCTTTTACAACCATCGGTTCAAACTACATTGAGTTGGAAAGCGCCCAGCGCTGCGCAACCTTGCTTGATGCATCCGGTTACAACTATGCGGAGCGCTTGTATGCTCACCACCATGAAGCTCATCCGGAATGGGTCATCTACGGAAGTGAAACCTCTTCCACCGTGCAAAGCCGTAGCATCTATCATTTTCCGGCAAGTCAGCGCCTTCTGACCCATGACGACCACCAATGTTCGACTTTCGGCAACTGTTCTACCAACTGGGGTGCAAAAAGCACAACGGATGTAATCGTGAAAGACCGCGATGCCAAATTCAGCCTCGGACAGTTCATCTGGACCGGATGGGATTATATCGGTGAACCGACCCCATACTTTACGAAAAACTCCTACTTCGGACAGGTTGATACTGCCGGATTTGAGAAAGACACCTATTACTTATATCAGGCAGAATGGACCGACGGAAACGAAAAACCGATGGTACATCTCCTGCCTTATTGGGATTTTAACGAAGGACAGATCATTGATATCCGAGTTTATTCCAATGCATATAGGACAGAACTGTTTTTCAACGACAAATCCCTCGGAACCTTTATCCATGACCATAAAAACGGACAAAAGCTGAGCGGTGAGTGGCGTATCCCTTACACACCGGGTGTATTAAAAGCAGTAGCCTACGATGCGGACGGAACAGTGGTTGCGACCGACATCCGTTCATCCTTTGGTGATACAGCATTTTTCCGTTTGACACCGGACAAGACCTCTCTGAAGGCGGATGGCGTTGACCTTATTTTCGTTGACATCAGTGCTTACGACGAGAACGGTATCTTCGTAGCCAATGCAAGAAACCGTGTAGAAGTAAGCGTTACCGGTGCCGGCCGTCTCATCGGACTTGATAACGGTGACAGTACGGATTATGACCAGTATAAGGGCACCAACCGCAAGCTCTTCGGCGGAAAGCTTCTTGCTATTATTGCCGCAAAATGTGAACCGGGTGAGATTACCATGACCGTCCGTGCTCCGCATCTTCCAAAAGCAGTTCTTACCCTGACAGCAGACCCTGCAGAACCTGTAAAAGGTCAATCTGCAATAACTGAAAATAAAAAAAGCCCGGAAAACAATGAAGTTCCGGTGCGAAAGATAGAGTTAAAGAACCTCGGCAGCAACCATTTAACCAAGGAGAATCCAACTACCCGTGTGGAAGCCGTAATTTATCCAAAGGATGCGACTTACACAGAGCTTCAGTGGCGTGCTCTGCTCTTGGAAGGCATCGACAGCAACTTTATTACCATTGACTGTGAAGGAAATGTTGCAACACTTACTGCAATTGGCGATGGCGACTTCCGTCTCTGCTGCGCTGCAACGAATGGAAAAGAACACATTGAAGTCATCTCAGAGCTTGAATTTACAGCAAGTGGGCTTGGCAAGACGACACTTGACCCATATTCACTCGTATCTGCCTGTCTGCACAGTGATATTAGCAATGAAGCAAAACTCAGTTTCCAGGGTGGCGTTTACATTCTGCACGGCCGTAACTGGATTCAGTTTGATAATGTAGATTTTGGTGACTATGGCTCAGATGAGATTACACTTCCCATCTTCTCTTTCGACAACAAACTTCCAATCGAAATCTGGGAAGGAAATCCCGACCGTGGCGGAGAACTGCTGTTAAGTACAGAATATGCCCACGAAAGCCAGTATAATCACTATAATTCAAATACATGGAAACTTCCAAAACGTCTTCGCGGTCTGAAGACCATCAGTATTCTGACCCAGACACGGATTTCCCTGCAAGGTTTTCAATTTACAAAGTACGAAAAAGCATATCAGACGATTCCTGCCATCGAGAACAGCCGCATTACCGGTGATAGTTTCCAAATCACAGAGGATGCCATCACGGATATGGGTAACAACGTTACTGTAGAATTTGAAAACATGGATTTTGGTGAAAAAGGCTTCCTTAAGCTCACTGTATGCGGCCGGACGCCGAATGAAGTAAATGCGATTCATGTGCTGTTCCGTAGTGAAAACGGGGATATCAATCAGAGAGTAGAATTCGCCGGTTGCGACGAATATACCGAACAGAGCTTTGCACTTGAACCGGTATACGGCATGCAGACAGTGATGCTTGTATACTTACCGGGAAGCAAGTTTGATTTGAAGTGGATACGGTTTGAATAGATTTATTACCTACCAAATAAATGGGATTAATCTGTATTTTACTTTTTCCTTATATTCCTTATATCCTTCTAATTCTTCTGTAAGGAACTTTTCTTCCCCCCTTATCCGTACTGCGATAATAAAGGGATAAGCAAGAAAGATTACAAAGGAGAGAAGCGATCCCAGTACAAGGGGCATTGCCAAAAATAATAATAAGGTTACGCTATACATCGGATGGCGAACGATACCGTACAGTCCTGTGTCGATTACTTTCTGGTTTTCCTGAACCTCGATGGTTCTGGAAAGGTAGGTGTTTTCGCGCAGGACTTCTGCGTACAGGAGATATGCAATCAGGAATACAACTGCTGCTGCGATACTGACCCAAAGCGGTAAAATATGCCACGCAAAGCGGTAGTTTAATCCTGCCACGATAAATCCGGCAAGGAACATCAGACCGCTGAGTTTGATGACTATGTTCTGCTCCCGCTGCTTTTCTTTTGCATCCAAACGTTTCTTTAAGAGTTCCGGGTTCTTTGCCATCATCACAAGTCCTGCCAGAAACATGGGCACAAACAAGATTCCCATGAATATCCAGCCATTCATGAAAGCAAATGTTCCTGCGGGCAAAAATATCAAGGCACCTACCAAAAGAACCCCGAGAATAAATTTTGTAATTGCCTGGATGAATAACTTTGCTGTCATAAGCTCCCCTCTTTCTACATTTTCTAGTTCTATCTTACTACAGCCAATCTATAAAATTCAAATGTATTATTCTATTTTGTTGTTTTGGATATTTTTGCAACTTAATTTTGTCGTTTAAACCAACAACTGAAAATTTACCATCTGACAAATGAGAAAAACGCCGCCGTGCTATGCACGACGGCTTAGTTTTTCTCAAACCTTAATTCTATAGGAAGTAATTATTCTACCTCTTCCTCATACAGGTTCTGCTTCTCATCCTCTTCTGTAATACTTTCAGAAGCTTCGGTGATTGTAACCTCTTCCACTTGTGCGGTATACACCTTCACAACCAGATTCTCCTCATCGGCTTCGCGTATTTCATTCTCTGTGTCCGCTACGTTTCCGACTACCCATTCTTCCGTCTCTTCCGGTTCTTCCACTGCTTCTGCCACTGTTTCAAGTCTTGAGAATACCAGCACTGCCTTAAACAAATCTCCGTCTACGAACAAGTGGAAACTGCCTCCCTGAAGCTGGGTCAGACTCTCCGCGATAGATAAACCAAGTCCGCTCCCCTCTGTATGACGGGCGCTGTCTCCTCGGACAAAACGCTCTTTCAACTCATCCGCCGAAATATTCAATATTTCACGGGAAATATTCTTGGCTGTAATCTGTACCTGTTCCTCTGATAATGCTACATCAAAATATACTCTGGTATTCGGCAACGAGTATTTGCAGATATTACTAAGCAGATTATCGTAGATACGCCACAAAAGTCTTCCGTCTGCCGGAATCATAACCTTTTCCAGAGGTGCATTTACCATCGGAGTCAGTTTGCTCGCTTCTAAACGTTCACTATATTCTGCAATCGACTGGTGCAGCAATTCCACAACATCGGTCGGAGCAACATTCAGCGAAATATTACCGGTAGATGCCTTGGAAGCCTCCACAAGATCTTCTGCCAGCTTTTTCAGGCGCGCAGCCTGTCGCTCCAGAACTTCAATGTATTCCTTGGCAGTTTCATTCTCGATTTCTTCTTTTTTCAATAGATCTACATAGTTAATCAGCGAAGTAATCGGTGTCTTAAGGTCATGGGAAACATTCGTAATCAACTCGGTCTTCATCCGTTCGCTCTTTACCTGCTCCGCTACCGCACGTTCCATGCCTTCACCTAAGTGATTCAGATTCTCCGCAAGATCTTTGTAATGCAATACCATCTTGCCGGTAGCGACACGTGTCCGCTGCTGACCTTCTGCCAGTTTCTTTGCACCTCGCATTACTTTGTTCATGCAGAGGGAACAATAAATAACCACTGCAATCATCGCAAACTGTAACATAAGCCAGCAAAATACTGCACCGTCCATAATCCCATTACCAACAACCATAACAAGAAGCAGATTGATAAAGGTAAAAACAATAGTCACACAAAGCTGTACCCAGATATATGGAATATTGCGGATCACGCTCATCAGGGCAGCCCATACCTTCTTTACAACCTTAATGCAGAAACGGATGATATATCCGCAAATCGTATTTCGGAACAAAGTCTTTGCCTTACAACGGGTCGCAAATGTCATTAATAATGCCGCGAGAAGTACAAAGCCGATAACAGATGCAATCGGAATAAGCAGTAACAACATCTGGGTAAGCGTAATATAATAACTGAGCTCTGCTATAATCAGGCATATACATACTACAATACCGGCAAATACCGCGAGGTATAAGTCAAAAGGGATTGCATCCTGCACATTCGGTACAATCTTATCTTCGCCTTTCTTATGTCCTGCAGCACACAACAGGAATGTCAACAGCAACACCCAGAGAATTGCAGACGCCACAGTCGCATAGATTAACTCATAACAATACGTCACGCAAAACTCATAGACCAGATTCGCGTAATAATAAGAATCTACCTTGGACACTACCGGATTCATGCCATACTCAACGGTGTACTCAAAATACGTCGTTATCATACCAATACGATCCCCATATGCACGGCGGATTTCATCTTTTGCTACTGCGACGCTCTGTGTTGTCGTATGGTAGACCGTTGCTCCATTCATTACCGCATATACATCATATAACTTCTCCTGATATACCACCGGCACATTTTCCATGGAATTGTTCATCATCACAATACGGTGCTCTGATGTGGTTGTATCCATCACCCGATAGCAGAAATTGGTATTGGCAGAATTCAACTTACTCGCCCTACGCAACTGTTCCGGTACTGTATCCGGCTTCCAGTTCTCCGGCTCCACACCAGGTTCGGTACGCAGCTTGTAGCATATGTACTGGCGCAATACTTCTTTATAATCCTCTGAAATCTCCTGTTCCCAATAAGTACCTGCGAATTGTTTGCTTCCGCCGGCATATACTCCCTCTTCTTCCAAATAAACTGCGGCAACAATTCCGAGCACGGTACTAAGACCGGTTATAACAAAGAGAAAAATCGCCAGTACTTTCGCAAACACACTACTTTTGATATGTTCCATCCTTGACCTCCTGAAGTTTGTAACCCTGTCCCCAAACGACCTTGATATACCTTGGCTCTGCCGGATTGATTTCGATCTTCTCCCGCAGATGGCGGATATGTACGGCAACAGTTCCCTCTGCACCGATAGCGGTATCGTTCCATACCTTGCTGTATATCTGTGCGGAAGAAAATACCTTACCCGGATGCTTCATTAAGAGTTTCAGTATCTCGTACTCTGTCGGAGTCAGACTCACCGCTTCACCATCCAAGGTTACCGTCTTTGCACTGTCATCCAGACAGATGCCGCCGATCACCAACTGTGTCTCTCGTTTCACTGCGCCACCCAGATTCATGTACCGTCTGAGTTGAGCCTTCACACGAGCAATCAATTCCACGGGATTGAATGGTTTAGTTACATAATCATCTGCCCCGACCGTAAGCCCGAGTACCTTATCGGTATCCTCACCTTTTGCCGTCAGCAGAATCACAGGCGTATTGGTATGCTCACGAATCTTAGCCATCGCTGTAATTCCATCCATCACCGGCATCATAATATCCATCAGTACCAGATGAATCTCATGATGCTTCATCACATCGATTGCTTCCTCTCCGTTAAATGCCTCATAGACTTCATATCCCTCTGCCTGCAGATAAATCCGAAGCGCTGTTACAATATCTCTTTCGTCATCGCATACCAATATGCTCGCCATGATTTTCTTCATCCTCTTCCATTTGTTACAGGGTTTTCTCTGTCGTTAATAGAGTCATAACTTTATTAACAACATGGCTTCATTATAGTCGCATAAATCTTAACATTAAATCAGGGAAACACTTAAGATTTCTTTAAGATAGAATCATCCAGTAAAATAGTAAACGGTCCGTCATTCAGGAGGCTCACCTTCATATCAGCACCAAACTCTCCGGTTTCTACCTTCATACCGCTCTCATGGCATTTCTCAACAAAATATTCATACAGCTCATTTGCCATCATAGGCCCGCCTGCATTGATAAAGCTAGGGCGATTCCCATGGGAACAATCCGCATACAAAGTAAACTGTGAAATCACCAGTAGTTCACCATTCACCTGTGCCAGAGACAGATTTGTCTTACCATTCTCATCTTCAAAGATACGAAGTTTTAACATCTTTTCTACCAGCTTGTCTGCCATCTCCTTCGTATCCTCTGCCCCTACTCCGAGCAGTACCAAAAATCCTTTTCCGATCTTCCCTTTGCAAACGCCATCAATCGTCACACTTGCTTCGCTTACACGCTGAATTACCAGTTTCATAGTTTCCTCCGTTATTCTTTCAGTGTTTTTGCTGCGTTTTCGCATATATAAAACAAATAGGGATTTGATATTGCTGTGTCAAATCCCATCATTATCGGTTAACGAAATGCAGAAGCGCAAAAAGCTCACTGCCTATTCGTATTAATATATTGTTGTAAATCGTCCACGGTCTCCGGTGCAGCCTGCTCCAACTCCCGAAGCGGAAATGGAATCCCCAGCGCATCGTATTTTTCTATGCACAGATTCCGGTACGGCAACAGCTCTATCTTCTTGATACAATCATACCCTTGGAGAAGCTTCCGTAATGCGTCCATTTCCTCTGTGGCATCATTGCGTCCCGGCACAATGACCTGACGGATGACCGTATCCACATTTGCTTCCTGTAACTGTTGCAGGAATGCCAGCGTCTGTGTAAGACTTCCGCCTGTATACCTCCGGTAATCCGATTCATTTGTATATTTTACATCCAGAAGACACAGGTCGGTAAGTTCCAGCAATTCCTGCTTTGGCGCCACACTTCCTGCCGTATCAAGCGCTGTATGGAAACCAAGCCGCTTACACTCACGGAACAGTTCAATCACAAAGTCTTGTTGACAAAGTGCTTCTCCGCCGGATACCGTAATTCCCGGTGTTTTCCCATAATAACTCCGGTAGCGGTTCGCCCTTGCCGCAAGTTCTGTACTGTCTATCAGTATTTCTGCACCATCGTGCGCCCAAGTGTCGGGATTGTGGCAATAATCGCAACGCAGGTTACAGCCTTGCAAAAACACGACAAAACGCACGCCCGGACCATCTACTGTTCCCATTGTCTGGATGGAATGTACACGCCCGATCATAAGCTGCCATGGAAGGTTCTGCTGATGACTTCCTTCTGCTGCTCCTTCGAAAGCTTATGGAAGTTTACGGCATAACCGGAAACGCGGATGGTCAGGTTCGGATACTTGGTCGGATCTTCGTATGCCTCCATCAGTTGCTCGCGGTTCATCACATTTACATTGATATGATGTGCATGGTTATGGAAATATCCGTCCAAAATGCTCACAAGATTCTCTACACGCTCTTCTGCACTCTTTCCAAGTGCACCCGGCGTGATAGAGAAAGTATTGGAAATACCGTCACGGCAGCAGTCATACGGAAGCTTTGCAACCGAGTTCAGAGAAGCAATCGCGCCATTCTTTTCACGGTTATGCATCGGGTTTGCTCCCGGTGCAAATGCCTCGCCCTTCTTACGTCCATCCGGTGTTGCGCCGGTCTTCTTTCCGTATACTACGTTGGAGGTAATCGTAAGTACCGACAGTGTATGCTCTGCATTGCGATACGTCGGCGTCTTCTTCAATTCTGCCGAGAAATCACGTACAATCTGAATCGCGATGCTGTCTACACGCTGCTCATCGTTGCCGTAAGTCGGGAATTCTCCCGTTGTCTCAAAGTCTATAATCTTACCGTTCTCATCACGGATGGTCTTTACCTTGGCATACTTAATTGCACTGATGGAGTCCGCGATAACGGAAAGTCCTGCTACACCAAAGGCCATAAAACGGTGTACATCGGTATCATGGAGTGCCATCTGAATCTTCTCATATGCGTATTTGTCGTGCATGTAGTGGATGACATTCATGGTGTTAACATAGAGTTCACATAACCATGCGCGGTACTTTTTCCAACGTGCCATCACTTTATCATAATCTAAGTACTCATCTTCATATACCGGCATCTGCGGTCCGATCTCAAGTCCGCTGACATTGTCATAACCACCGTTCAGTGCCAGCAAAAGAAGTTTCGGAAGGTTACAACGCGCTCCGCAGAACTGCATCTGTTTGCCGACCTTCATCGCAGATACACAGCAGGCAATCGCATAGTCATCTCCGTAGATCAGACGCATCACATCGTCGTTCTCATACTGGATGGAATCCGTATCAATCGAAACCTTTGCACAGAATTGCTTGAAACCCTCGGGGAGCTGTTCTGACCAAAGTACGGTCAGGTTCGGTTCCGGTGCCGGTCCCATATTGTAAAGAGTATTGAGAAAACGGAACGAGTTCTTGGTAACCAAGGTCTTGCCATTCTCACGCATACCACCGAGTGCTTCGGTAATCCACATCGGGTCGCCACCAAACAGTTCGTTATACTCCGGTGTACGAAGGTGTCTTGCCGAACGAAGCTTCATGACAAAATCATCTACGAGCTCCTGAGCCCCTGTTTCATCTAAAATACCACGCTTGATATCACGCTCGATATAAATGTCAAGGAAGGTGCTCACGCGGCCCAAGGACATCGCTGCACCGTTCTGTTCCTTGATTGCACCAAGATAAGCAAAATACAACCACTGGAATGCTTCCCTTGCAGTGTCTGCCGGTTCACTGATATCAATGCCATACAGCATTGCCATCTCTTTCATTTTCTTTAAGAATGCAATCTGCTGGAACAATTCTTCGGAAAGACGGACAGAATCCACTGCCATGTTGCGCTTTCCGACTTCTGCTTTGTCTTTCTCCTTCTGCGCAATCAGTACATCCGCCCCATACAGTGCCACCCGGCGGTAATCGCCGATAATACGGCCTCTGCCATAAGCATCCGGAAGTCCGGTGATAATGCCAACCTTACGAGCAAGACGCATCTCGTCATTATACGCACGGAACACGCCATCGTTATGCGTCGTACGGTAATTGAAATACTCTTCAATACTGTCACCCATCTTGTAACCGTATGCTTCGCAGGCAGAGCGTGCCATACGGATACCTCCGAACGGGTTTACTCCGCGTTTTAATGGCGCATCGGTCTGGTAACCGACAATCAGTTCATTGTCCTTATCTAAGTATCCGGGCTTATAATTGGTCAGGGACGATACGGTATCTACATCGATATCCAGCACGCCGCCCTTTTCCCGTTCCTGTCGGAACAAATCTTCCAGCTTCGCATACAACTTCTTCGTACGCTCGGTTGCTTCGCAAAGGAAAGATGCATCACCTTCGTACGCGGTATAGTTGCTATGTATAAACTCTTTTACATTGATGGTTTCTTTCCAGGCGCCTTCGGCAAAGCCTTCCCATTGTTTAAAATTCATAAGCCCTCCGTATGTTAAATAAATCACAATATATCCCTACATATTCAACCATAAATACAACATCTATGGTAATTCTAATCTATAACATCTTGTTTGTCTATGTTGTTTTTGCCGATTTTTTGTATTGTTTCAACATATTTTTAATTCAAAACAACTTTTTTGTATTTCATGCAGGATTACTTGCTAGCGGCTATCATCTGCAATATAATGTACATAAGCTTGTAACTTAAATAACAAGCAAGCTACTCCTGTAGCAACAGTTGCTATTTTCAATCTTGCTGTTGTAGCAGGGGAATGGAGGATAATCTATGAAAAGTATCAAACCGGGACGCGGTCCGTCTATGATAAGTGGTGTTATGAGCATCGCTGTCGGTATATTCGGATTATTCTGGACGATTATGGCAGCCAGTATCGGTGGCGGTTTCATGGCACTCTTCGGTATTGTATTTATCGGTATTGCGATCGCATCAGCCGTATATAATTTTAAGAATGCAACTTCAAAAAACCGCTATTCTACTTTCGATATCGTAGACAGTACAGAGGAAACAGATCCGTTCAACGAACGTTTTGGAACCAACACTACTACTGATTTCGAACATTATGCTGATGGCACGCCACGATTTTCTGACAATGCTGCTTCTGTGGGCAATCAGCAGTCTGATGCTACCGCTTTTTGTCCATATTGCGGAAACGAAGTAGAAAAGGATTTTATCTACTGTAACAACTGCGGAAAAGCGTTACCGAGAAACTAATATTCAACTCATGACTGCATACAAAAACAACTGTCCATACAGAGTAAAACAAATTCATTCGTATAATAGGAGAACAACATGACAAACTACAGTGAACAACTCTTGGAATTACAGGTACAGATTGCGGAAAAAGAGCATCTTGAAACCAAATTACTGAATCTGCGTGACCAAAGAGATAATCTGGAAAGTACCGTAGGAAAACTGAAATGGGAAAAGTCCATCGAAGACGCTGACGTAGAAAAACTAAAAGGTGGCTCCCTTCTGCGGTTTCTGCTTCAGGTAACCGGAAGCTATGACAAAAAACTCGATAAAGAACAGCAGGAAGCTTACGAAGCAGCTGTAAGATATGACGCTGCAGTTTCTGAACTAAAAGCAGTCGAACAGGATATCCGCCACTGTGAGACAGAGCTCGCTTGCATCCGCAGACAGGAACGTGAATATGAAGCCTTGTTACAAGAACGAAAAGATGCCCTGTTGCAGTCTGATTCCTATGCAAGCAAAGAAATAAAGCGTCTTCAGGACATCATTGTCTGCGAGTCTGCACGCAAAAAAGAGCTTCAGGAAGCAATCGATGCCGGAAATCGTGCAAAAGGCATTGCAGACCAGGTTGAAGGATATTTGTCCGAAGCAAGCAGTTGGGGGACCTTTGACATCTTTGGCGGCGGTTTCCTCAGTGACCTTGCAAAACACGAAAACATTGAACAGGCACAAAAGCTCATCGAATCCCTGCAGGTTCAATTACGACGCTTCAACACGGAACTTGCCGATATCAACCAACGTATCGATGCGTCACCGGTTGCCATCGACTCCTTTACGCGGTTTGCGGATTTCTTCTTTGATGACATCTTCTCTTCCATTGCCGTAAAGAATAAAATCGATGCTTCCATCGGAAACCTAAACCAGACCCGGTCTCAGATTGAGCGTATGCTGGAGCGTCTGCAAACGATGCTCTCCACCACGGAGCAGAATATCAAGAATACCACAGCTTCATTGGAAAACATTATCCGCACTGCAAAATAAACCGGCTTTTACATAAGATTTTACGCGCAACCTGCACTAATAAAAGAAGCAGCGCCTGCATATTGTATGATAAACGAATGAAAGTATCGTACGTTATGCAGACCCTGCTTCTATTTTTATCTTCCTATGGTCTTCCTGCCATGTTTCTTATTATTCTGCTCGAATATGCTTGTTTTCCGGTATCAAGTGAGATTATTCTCCCACTCTGCGGCGCACTGGCCGCTGCCTCCGGAACTTCTTATCTTACTTTGATTTTGATCAGCACCCTTGCCGGTATCCTCGGCACCTGTATATGTTATACAGTCGGCAGATACGGCGGTACGGCGATCTTAGACCGCATTATGCACCGTTTTCCTAAGACCGAAAAACCCCTCACTGCTTCCAAGTCAAAATTTGAACACTATGGTACTTATGCTGTTGCTATCGGTCGGGTCATCCCGCTTTGCCGGACTTATATCGCCTTCATCGCCGGTGCCGCCGGTATGAAGTTTATCCCTTACCTCATCTCCTCTCTTATCGGAATCACCATATGGAACAGCATCCTAACCGGAATCGGTTATGTTATGCAGGAGAACTGGACCTATGCGACAGCACTGTATGAGAAGTATAAAGATGTTGTGATACCGGTTCTGCTGATAGCCGGATTAGTCATTATGTATCGAAGCTTAAGACATAAAAAGACCGGCTCCGCATGAGCCGGTCCAATATTTAGAACTTCTTATTAGCTGCAGCAAGTGCACCTGCAATGTCTTCTCTCATATCAATGACTGCCTGTCTGGAAGCATCCGCAAAGTTTGCTTCGCCGAACTTCTCATACGCTGCATTCTGGTATGCTGCAATGATGCCTCTCGAGGAGTTTACGATAGCACCAAGTCCATCCGGATTGAAGAAGTGACAGAGGTCTTCGCCCTTGCCGCCCTGTGCTCCGTAGCCCGGTACCAGGATAAAACTCTTCGGGATGATACGACGCATCGCCTTACCAACTTCCGGATAGGTTGCACCAACAACCGCACCGATATAGCTGTAATCATTACCCATGCAGCTTTCGCCCCACTCTGCTACCTTCTCGCCTACGAGCTGGTAGAGCGGACGACCACCAATCAGCTGATCCTGGAACTCACCGCTGGACGGGTTGGATGTCTTCACTAAGATGAAGAGACCCTTCTTTTCTTCCTTACATACATCAAGGAACGGCTGGATACCGTCGGTACCAAAGTACGGGTTTACGGTTGCAAAATCTTCGTCAAACGGTGCAATGGACTGTTCGCCTACTTTTATCTTACCAAGATGTGCAATTGCATAAGCAGCAGAGGTAGAACCAATGTCACCACGCTTTACATCACCGATAATTACAAGGTCTTTGCTCTTACAGTAATCTACCGTCTTCTTGAATGCAATCAAGCCCGGAATACCGAACTGTTCGTACATTGCAATCTGCGGCTTTACTGCCGGAATCAAATCAAAGGTCGCATCTACGATGGCTTTGTTGAACTGCCAGATTGCTTCTGCTGCACCTTCTAAGGTCTCACCGTACTCTTCGAATGCCTTCTGCTTAATCCCGGAAGGAATCATCTTCATCGTCGGGTCTAATCCGACTACAATGGGTGCCGATGTCTTCTGAATCTTGTCAATCAGTTTCTGAATCATGAAAATACCTCTCTATAATTGTTATTTTTAACCCGATCATCTGTCTTTCACCAGATTATCCGATTGTTAAATCACCTTTTAACTTCTTTTCATTCTTGTTGAAATGCCGTAATGCTGTGCTATTTTTGCTGATACACTACTTTACCATCCACAATCGTCATCTTTACTCTGCCATATACAAAGGTTCCGCCAAACGGTGTATTCTTGCCCTTGGATTGGAACTGTTCCGGATCAATAATCCACTTTTCATCCGGGTCTGCAATTGCAATATCTGCAACCGCGCCAACCTTTAACGTTCCTCTTCCGTCCAGCTTGTCCAAGCCAAGAACCTTTGCAGGATTGTAACTCATCTTCTCCACCAACTGCATATAGGTCAGGTTACCGGTCTTTACCAGATTGGTCAGTGACAAAGCATATGCCGTCTCGGAACCAACGATTCCAAACGGTGCCGTGCGGATGGACTGTTTCTTCTCTTCTTCGCCGTGCGGCGCATGATCCGTCGCAATTACTTCGATGGTTCCGTCCTTCAGTCCTGCAATCAGAGCGTCTACATCAGATTGACTACGAAGCGGCGGATTCATCTTGTAATTTGCATCATCCTCCGTTATCTCTTCTTCTGTCATGGAGAAGTGATGCGGGCAGACTTCTGCACTTACCTTCGCCCCTTTTCGCTTTGCAAGTTTTATTAAATCTACACTTAATTCTGTAGAACAATGGCACAAATGCAACTGTGCATCAAGTTCCATCGCCAGCAAGATGTCACGAATCGTAATATGATCCTCTACATTGTTCGTGATGCCCGGCATGCCAAGACGCTTTGCGGCAGACTTGTCATTTACCACACCGCCATTCAGAAGTTCTCTGTCCTCACAGTGTGCAAATACCGGAATTCCCGCTTCGTTTGCCTTCGCAATGCCTTCCCGATACAGTGCGATATCCATCACGGACTTTCCGTCTTCGCTTAATGCACAGATTCCTGCTTCTTTCATGGCTTTGGCATCGGATAGTTCCGTCCCCGCCTGATCCAGCGTCACTGCACCGATAGGGAGTACTTTAATCACGGCATCGCGCTTGATAATCTCCATTAACTGACGTACTCGCTCTGCACGGTCAATGGCAGGCTTTGTGTTCGGCATCGCGCAAATCGTGGTATAACCACCGGCTGCACCGGCTCTGCTTCCGGTCGCAACGGTCTCCTTGTACTCGAATCCCGGTTCCCTCAAATGCACATGCAGGTCAATCAGACCCGGCATCACGTGACAACCACTTGCATCAATCACCTGTTCCGCATCTGCCTGTATGCCGACTGCCACTTCACGGATGATGCCATCTTCAATCAGAATATCCCGGATTCCTTCCGTTCTGCTCGCCGGATCCAAAACATATCCGTTCTTAATCAATATGCTCATATACTACTGTTATCCTTCCGCGCCTGCAACTTCTCTGACAGGCACATTATTTATTCTTCTATCGGCATAACAACAAAGCTTACTTCTTCTTTGTCCGCTGCCAATACATCATGGAGTACTCTTGCATCCATATTGTACTCATTCAGTCTTTCCTTCTCTACCCAGGCATAATCAACCAGATCCTCTGAGATAAACACTTCATTCGTCATGGATTCAAACAAATAGCAGATGCCGACATAACATACATCGCCGACAATATAGCTCCAGGTGTAATACGGTGCACCATTGGTTACAACCATCTGGGTCTGTTCCTGCACAATACGCTCAGCTGCTTCATCCAGACGCTCCCCGAAATTCATCTCACCGTCTAAGAACTCCCACTGATACGGTTCCAGAATTCGATCGTCATACCAGCGCTTCACTAACAAAAACTTGTTATCATGTTTTACAATCGCTTTCAGCTTAATCTTAAACTGTCCCATCACGCCTCCCTTCTGTCTCCGATACCGGAAACAAGCCGTAGACATATTTTTGTTATTATATCACGTTTTCTAATATGTCACAAGTTGATTTTTTGTATGCCTGCATAAGTAGCTTGACTGATTTTACAACAAAAATAAATTTCTGCTTGACAATTCTTTTTTTCCTCACTATACTTTGCTCATGGTTTCCGTCACGGAGCCTGAATCGATTCCAGAATTAAATATTTAATTCGCTAGGGGCGCTATTGCTGAGATGTGCAGATTTCTGCACGGTCCCTCACTACTTGATCCGGATAATACCGGCGTAAGGAAGCAATTTTTATCGTGCCCCTCCTTACATTTTCTATGAAGGAGGATTTTTTATGTCCACAAACAAAAACACTATGTTCACTGTACGCAAGCTCGCATTCTGTGCGCTTGCTCTTGCACTCGGAACCGTTCTGTCGTTCCTGAAGCTCCCATTTAAACTCCCATATGGCGGTTCAGTTACATTGCTCAGTATGCTCGTCATCTGCCTTCCGGGCTATTGGTTCGGAGCTGCTGTCGGCATCACCACCGCTACTGCATATGGTCTTTTGCAGTTGATTATCGAGCCATATGTTATCTCCATTCCCCAGTTGATTGTAGACTATTTCCTTGCTTTTGGAGCACTCGGTCTTTCCGGCTTTTTCCACAACCGTAAGGGTGGTCTGATTAAGGGATATCTTCTCGGTATCTTTGGCCGTTTTGTATTCGCTGTTCTTTCGGGCGTCATTTTCTTTGCCCAATACGCAGCCGACTATGATTTGTTCCCATTAGTTTACTCCATCTTTTATAATGGTTCCTACATCGGCCTGGAAGCAGTAATCACGCTTGTACTTATCGCACTGCCGCCGGTAAAACGTGCTTTAGATCAGGTAAAATATGCTACCGGAATGATCACCCGCTAGTACATGTTCCTTATTATAGCAACTGAAACATAGTTGTTATATCATATAATCCCGAATGATCAACTGCGGTGTGCGCACACCCATATATTCATTCATGTCCATATCGTATGCGAGGGAAAGCCGGATTCTGTTCGGCTTTCTTTGCATCATTTTATCGAATTCTTCTTTTCCGTATGCATTTGTCAGTTCCTGTTGTATTTTTTCAACATCTGCAAAACACAAGGCTTCTATTTTGCTGCCTTCCTCATCCTGAAGTAAAAACTTCATAAAACTTTTTTCTCTCCCAAGACGCTGTGCACCGATTACGGATACATTTCTTACTGCAAACACAGGATTGGGATTTCCCGGACCAAACGGAGCAAGTAAACCAATCTCATCAATCCGTTCCTCTGTCACGTATGCAAACGGCACCACAAGATCGATTGCAAGTTTCCCCTGCAAATCCTCTTCCGTTACCTGTGCACGCTCATTTAAACATTGACGAAGTAATGTAACATTCTCTTCTTGTATGGATAAGCCTGCAGCCATCGGATGACCGCCAAAGTGCAGAAGCATATCACTGCATGCACGCAATCCTTCTACCATATTATAGTATTCTGTTGACCGGGCTGAGCCTTTGACGCACTCCTGTCCATAGGTCAAAACAATCGTAGGTCTGTTATAGAGATCCTTTATTTTTCCTGCCACAATTCCTGCTACACTCTCGTGACAGTCTTTCAAAAGGAGCACCAGAACCTTATCCTCAAGCAGCCCGTCGCTTCCGATTTGTTGTATCGCCGCCTCCACTGCTTCCTGCGTTTTTGTTTTTCGTTCTTCGTTTAAAGCAATCAGTTGTCCCGCCAGCACTTTTGCCGTCTGCTCATCCGGTGCAAAGAGCAACTGCATCGCAAGTTCAGCACTTGCAAGTCTTCCTCCGGCATTAATGCAGGGACCGATGCGATACCCGATATCTCCTGTATTAATTGCTGACATACGAAGTTGATTACCTTCTGCCAATGCTCTTAATCCAAGATTATTGCAATGATGCAGTTCCTGCATTCCAAGCTTAACAATGGTCCGATTCTCCTCTCGCAGTGTCACGATGTCACATATCGTTGCCACAGCAGCAAAAGCTAAGTACTTAACAGGCGCAGCTCCCAGCGCTACTGCCAGTTTCATCGCAACGCCCGCACCGCACAACTCGCGGAACGGATATCCGCAATCAGTGAGTTTTGGATTCAGAATCACTTCTGCACACGGAAGTTCCTCCGGAATCTCATGATGATCAGTTACAATCACTTTCATTCCCAGTTCATAGGCAAGCGCAATCTGTTCTACTGCACTGATTCCGTTATCGCAGGTCAACAGCAAAGCTACTCCGTCTTCCGCCGCTTCTCGCACCAATCGTTCGTTAATCCCGTAACCGTCCTTTACCCTGTCCGGTATACGGTAATCTACGTTCGCATTCATTCCTTGCAGCATATCATACAAGATATATGTAGAGAAAACACCATCCGCATCATAATCTCCGATTACGCGGATTTTCCCTCCACCGGTAACTGTTTTCTGAATGATACTGCATGCCTTATCCATCCCTTTCATAAAAAATGGCGAATGCAGGTCTTTACTCTCCGGATAAAGAAAGTTCCTTACGGCATCCGGTGTATTAATATATCGGTTACACAACAACCGGATTGTCACCGGATCCAGTCCGAGTTCATCCCGGATCGCCTGAAAATCTGCTTTTCTGTTTTGTAATTTCCATACTGCCATACGACCCTCATCTGTCACGATAGTTAAAAAGGGAGGTCTTGACTGCCTCCCTTTCATAATTTACATCATTACGGTTCTTCCGGTTCCGGTTCTTCCGGTTTTTCATATTTCTGCAGGAAATACCACAACGGTCCCGCCAAAAGCACGGAAGAATATGCGCCTGCTACAATACCCACAATCAACGGGATGGAGAATTCTCTTACCGATGCTACACCGAGGATTGCCAATGCAACAACCATGAATAACGTTGTTATAGAGGTGTTGACGCTTCGGCTGAAACTCTTACTGATACTTGC
>JAZNXH010000029.1:0-4904 GCA_045593785.1 Lachnospiraceae bacterium | reverse complement strand
GACCGCAATACCGGTCGTACCATTAATCAACAGATTCGGCAAAGTTGCAGGAAGCACCATCGGCTCTTTTTCGCTGTCATCGAAGTTCGGGGCAAATTCAAGACGCATCGTAGCCATGTCGGTGTGGGAGCCAAGGAGTTGGGGGGGCAACTTGTCTTCCTAAGACCGCTTGGCCTCCGACTTGACCGCAATACCGGTCGTACCATTAATCAACAGATTCGGCAAAGTTGCAGGAAGCACCATCGGCTCTTTTTCGCTGTCATCGAAGTTCGGGGCAAATTCTACCAGACCCTTATCCAAATTTTCGAGCATGCTCATTGCTCCGTCGGACAGGCGCGCCTCGGTATAACGCATTGCCGCCGCACCGTCACCGTCGATGGAGCCGAAGTTACCATGACCATCGATCATCGGCATGGAGAGCGTATAGCCTTCGGACATATAGACCAGCGCATCATAAATCGATGTATCGCCATGCGGATGGTATTTACCCATCGTATCACCGACAATACGCGCACTCTTACGGTGCGGTTTCTTCGGGTCGAGTCCTAATTCCGTCATTGCATACAGGATACGACGTTGTACCGGCTTCAAACCGTCGCGCACATCCGGGAGTGCACGCGATAAGATAACACTCATCGCATAATCACGGAACGAGGTCTTCATCTCCTCCGAAAAATCAAGCTGTATAATCTGTTCTTCTATTGGTTGTTCTACCGATTTCTTTGCCATGAGTAGAACTCCTTTCCATATATTCCGTTGTTACATCATCTGACTGCTTTTACACATCCAGTTTTGCGAACTTCGCTTCATCCATAATAAATTCACGGCGCGGCGGTACATTGCTGCTCATCAAAAGCGTGGTCACCTCATCCGCCTCCACACTATCCGAAATTGTTACCTGTGCCAGGATACGTCTTGCCGGGTCAAGTGTGGTCTCCCAAAGCTGTTCGGCATCCATCTCACCCAGACCTTTGTAACGCTGGATGTTAGTTATCTTATGTCCCGAATTCTTCCGGAACTTTTCTAATTCAAAATCATTAAAAATGTACTCGAACTTTTTACCCTTCTTCCCTTTCTCCGGGTTATCATACTCCACACGGTAAAGCGGCGGAAGTCCGCGGAACACCTTGCCTGCTGTAATCAGCTCCGGCATAAAACGGTAGAAGAAGGTAAGCAACAAGGTACTGATGTGCGCGCCATCGACATCAGCATCGGTCAGGATAATAATCTTGCCAAATTTAAGCTTCGAAAGATCGAATTCATCCCCGATTCCACAGCCAAACGACGCAATCATCGTCTTAATCTCGTTGTTTACGAGAATCTTCTCCAGGGTTGCCTTCTCAACGTTCAGAATCTTACCGCGAAGCGGAAGCACTGCCTGTGTCTTACGGTTTCTCGCTTCTTTTACCGTACCGCCTGCAGAATTACCCTCTACGATGTAAATCTCGCATTCTTCCGGCTTCTTTGACGAGCAGGCTGCAAGTTTTGACTTGGTATCCACGTCATTCAACTGCTTCAATACAGCGTGTCGTGCTTTGTCACCTGCCTTACGTGCCGTATAGGAACGCATGGAATTCTCTAATATCTTCTTTAATATCTCAACATTTTTATCAAAATACCGTGTTACTTCTGCTGCAAACACTTCATCTACAGCAATCTTTGCATCGGTATTGCCAAGCTTGGTCTTCGTCTGTCCTTCAAACTGCGGATCCGGATGCTTGATAGAGATAATCGTCACGATACCGTTACGGATATCCTTACCGTCGAAGTTCTCGTCTTTGTCTTTCAGCACGCCAAGTTCCCTTGCGTACTGATTCATGACACGGGTAAGCGCCGTCTTAAATCCGGTCACCAGCGTACCGCCATCTACCACGTTGATACAGTTACAGTAGGAGTTAATCTGCTCGTTGAAGTTCTCCGTATACTGGAATGCAACCTCTACCTCAATATCTCCGCTGCGTCCCGTGATATAAATCGGTTCCGGATGCAGCTTGTTTGCTTCCCGGTTCAGATAATTCACATAACTCTTAATACCTTCGGTCTCACAGTAAGTCTTCTTCGTATCGGTTCTCTGGTCATGGAAATTCAGTGTCAGGTTGCGGTTCAGGTATGCAACCTCCTTGAGCTTCTTCATAATCACTTCGGCATTAAACTCAATCGTATCAAAGATGGTCGGATCCGGATAGAAGGTAACCTTCGTACCGGTATCGGACTTATTGCATTTGCCAACCACCGGTATCATACCCTTCTCAAGCTCTGTTACCGGGAAACCACCATGCTTGTATTCATCACGGTAGACTTGTCCGCCACGCTTTACTTCCACGATCATATGTGTCGAAAGCGCATTTACAACCGACGCACCTACACCGTGCAGACCGCCGGACACCTTATAAGCAGAATTCTCGAACTTACCGCCGGCGTGCAGCACTGTATAGACCACGCGGATGGTCGGAATCTTCTTCGTTGGATGAATATCCACCGGCACACCACGACCGTGGTCACAGATGGAGATACCACCGTCTTTTAATATCGTAATGTCAATCTGTTCGCAAAAACCTGCCAGATGCTCATCAATTCCGTTGTCAAGAATCTCCCAGATCAGATGATGTAAGCCCCGCGACCCTGTACTTCCGATGTACATACCCGGACGTTTGCGCACTGCCTCAAGACCCTCAAGCACCATAATCTGACTGCCGGTATATTGTTCCATAATGACTGTTATCCTTTCAAAAACGACAAATAAATACACAGCATCTTGTAGCTTGGGCGATGCAAAACACTGTGTATTGTTATAATCCCATTATATACAACCTTTTCCAAAGGTGCAAGAACTAAATTTAAAAGCCCCTGCGTTTGCAGGGGCTTGATTTTAGTATTTTCCAAAGCCGTCATCCAACGAGATCATCGGAACCGGTTTTTCTTCAATATAGCTGGTTGCTTCAGGTTTTCTTGCGGTTGCCGCCGCACTGTAATAGCCGGATGCAACATTGCTGTCATCACCTTTCAGCTTGTAGTAGCCAATCATCTCAAGCAGTCGGATAGCCTGTGCAGAAAGCTCCTGACTTGCTGCTGCACACTGCTCACTCGTGGAGGAGTTGGTCTGTACTACGGTAGATACCTGCATCAGAGCCTGGTCAACCTGAGTGGTCGCGGTTGCCTGTGCATTGGATGCCTTTGCAGACGCTTCGGTAAGGCCTACGATGTGGTCGATAGCTTCCACAATCTTCTCCAATGCTTCTGCAGTCTCTTCTGCAATCTTGGAGCCCTTGCCAACCTTGCGGATGGAATCTTCGATCAGCTCAGCCGTCTCACTTGCTGCCTGTGCACTCTTGCCTGCAAGATTACGAACTTCTTCTGCTACTACTGCGAAGCCCTTACCATGCTGTCCTGCGCGCGCTGCCTCTACTGCTGCGTTCAGTGCAAGGATATTGGTCTGGAATGCAATATCATCAATCACCTTAATTATCTTAGATATATTCTCGGACGCGGTATTGATATCATTCATTGCTTCCATCATATCACGCATACGCTCGCTTCCGTCGAGTGCACCCTGTTTTGCTTCCACTACGATACGGTTTGCCTTGCCTGCATCTTCTGCATTGGTTCTGGTCATTGCCGCAATTTCATTGATGGATGCCGTAATTTCCTGAATGGAACTTGCCTGTTCGGTAGAACCCTGTGCCAGTGCCTGACTCGCTGCTGCCACCTGTTCAGAACCGGAGGATACCTGAGAAGCAGCTTCCTTCATGTTAATCAATGCATGGTTGTTATCATCAAAGATTTTCTTCAACGCATGTCCAAGAACATCCTTGTCAGATGCCGGAACCATCTCGTAAGTCAGATTTCCGGCTGCCATTTGCTGTGCAGCTTCGGTCTGTTTCTTAATATTCGCAACCATTGCAACCATACTGTCTGCAAGACTTCCGATTTCATCGTTAAAGTGCTTCTTCACTTCTACTTCGATATCACCCAATGCAATCTTATCTGCAACCTGTTCAATTTCCTGCAACGGCACGCGGATTGCACGAATGATTATGGTAGCTGAAGTAACAATCAAGATAACCATAATCACCAACGAGATCAAACTTCCATTTGAAGTCATCTTCTGGTGCGCAATTGTTTCGTTCTGCGTTCTGTCGCTTCCAGCAAGAAGTGCTGCGTCCAGCTTCAGCATGCTTTCCTCAACATCTGCCATCGCCTTATCGAGCACCGCAACATCAAACTCCACATCCTGAACAGTCTGGCCGGAAAGAACCGGTGTCAGAATACCTTCTACAATCTTTGCATAAACATCAAAATCTGCTTTTGCTGCATTAAACAAAGTGACGATTTCTTCGTCCTTAATTGCTGCACCAACCGCAGCCGCCAGATTCTTTGCCTGTGAGAGGCTGGTTTCTGCATGCTTAGCAGCTTCCAGTATTTCATCGGATTTTTCCAAAATGCGGATTTCTTCCGTCTGTGCAGTCGCCTTGTTCAGATAAGCATATGCCTTTGCCACATCCTGAGCAGGAGCCGCATATTCATTATAAGCTTCGGTAAATTTGTCCGTTGTCTGATTCGCAGTAATAACTTGAACCAAAGCAACCCCGAGGAACATAATCATGATAATGCCGAAACTAAACATCAATTTTGATTTAATAGCCATGTCCATGAACTTCTTATACATAAATCCATCTCTCCTTCCGAGAACGTATATTTTCGACCATACCGATCGGTTTCACTGCGTACTTTAATGAAGACTCTCCAGTAACTCCTGTTCTTCATCACTAATCAGATTTGCCGGATCAATCAGCAATTTTACTTCATCGCCGATTTTGCCGATGCCGTATACAAAGCGCTGTGCTCCGCTGTTATTCACCATATGCGGCGGCGGTACGATATTTTCATCCGAAATATTCACCACA
>JAZNXH010000028.1:0-3144 GCA_045593785.1 Lachnospiraceae bacterium | reverse complement strand
ATTTGGTCGCAAGATAATAACTGTCGCGAGGGTATTCGCTCAATACGCGCCCCATAACGCGTTCGGAATCACCATCGTGATAGGGGTAAGCTGTATCAAAATAATTCACATCGTGTTCCATTGCGTAGCGTGTCATATCTTTTACGCGCGCTTCATCGATGGTTCCGTCTGCGGTGAGCGGAAGGCGCATGGTACCAAAGCCTAACAAGGGTAAGGTTTTCTCTTGAAATTTTTTAAAAAACATATCAGGAAACTCCTTTTTTGAAGTGTGATAATATAACCTTATTATAACACCGAATAGTAGATTGTGGTCAAATGAATTTGATAATAAAATGAGCGGATATATAAGATTTATTGATTGCGTAAGTTGCATACTCATGTTATAATTAGGCGAATTTTTTGTTTAGGAGTAACTAATATGCGTGATACATGGTCATCTCGTTCTACTTTTATTTTAGCTGCAATCGGTTCTGCTGTTGGTCTTGGTAATGCATGGCGATTCCCGGGACTTGCTGCAAAACATGGCGGCGGAGCGTGTTTATTTGTATATTTAATCGCTATGCTTGCAATCGGAATTCCGATGCTGATGATGGAAATTGCTGTTGGACGCCGTATGCGGCAGGGTGCGGCAGGTTCCATGTGCGCACTGAATAAGAAAGCTGAGCCGATTGGCTGGATTGCTGTTTCAAACGGATTCTTTATATCGATTTACTATGCAGTAGTATTTGCCTGGGTTATCCTGATGTTCCTTTCAAGTCATAAGTTTGCTGCGTATACAGGAGACTCGGTTGGCGCAAGTAAGATATGGGCAACTTTGATTAAGACGACAGAAACGACAAGTGGTTATACCACGATTGCATGGCCGGCGCTCGCATGTCTGGTAGTTGCGTGGGTGGCATGTTACCTGTGCATCCGTAAGGGAACGACCAGTGTGGGAAAGGTAGTAAAATACACGGTATCGCTTCCGGTTATCTGTTTGCTGATTCTTGCAATCCGTGGTCTTACCATGGATGGTGCGGTAGCAGGTCTGACCCGGTTTTTTGTTCCGGACTGGAGCGCTTTGGCGGACTCTACGCTTTGGATTGATGCAATCGGACAGGTATTTTATTCTTTGTCCGTAGCGATGGCAATTATGTTTGCGTATGGTTCTTTCCTGAGTAAAGATTCGAATATTGCAGTTGACAGTATGATTATCGCATTTTCGGATATGTTGATTAGCGTGCTTGCCGGTGTTGTTATGTTTACTACGATGTCGGGTGTTGGCATGCTTGACAATATGAGTACCTCCGGAATCGGAACTGCATTCATCATCTATCCGCAGGCGATTGTAAATCTGACCGATATTCCGTGGTTTAATGCTGTTTTTGCATATGTATTTTATTTCTGTCTGATTACCCTTGCAATTGACTCGTTGTTCTCCATTGTAGAGGGTGTTTCGACGGCATTGTCAGATAAGTTTAAGATGAATAAGAGAAAAACGACATTGGCACTTTGTATCATCGGTGGAGTGCTCGGATTAATCTTTGTTACCGGTGCCGGTCTTGCATGGCTGGATATTATTGATCATTTTATTAACAGTTATACGCTTGTTTTGACTGGTATTTTCGAAGTGGTAGTTGCCGGATGGTTCTTCAAAACGGTTAAGATTCAAAAGGAAATTAATAAGAATACAAAGAGATTCCGGATTCCGCGTTGGTGGTTTGGAATATCGATTAAATTACTTGCGCCGTTGGTGCTTAGTGCTTTGTTTGTATGGAATATGGTAACTCTGTTCTCCGGTGGTGGCATTTACGGAGCGGCAGCAGGATATTCCATGACTGCAAATATTATTGCCGGATGGCTTGTGATGGGATTGAGTTTAATCTCCGGATTGGTAGTCAAACTTATTGTACGGGCGAAAGCCAAGGAAGGCTTTGTTGAGGAGACGGTTGTCTGGGATGAGGCAGAGGAAGATTCTGCTGTGTGAATATTGTAATAGGTTGAAGAAGTACCAAGATTAAGCAGAATACTACATTGACGGAACAAGGGAATCTGTTGTTTCATATAACTATTACAATATGAAAACAGGTGAAAATATGAAAATAGTTGAAAATCAGATTTTTGATGAAGAACGTGCGCTATACGGCAGTGCGGATGTAAACATAAAGAATTGCAAGTTTCAGGGACCGGCAGATGGTGAAAGTGCATTGAAGGAAAGTAAAGATGTAGTTGTCGAGGATTGCTTTTGGGATCTTCGCTATCCGTTCTGGCATGATACGAGACTTGTAATCTGTAGGACAGAATTGACAGAAAAGTGCCGTGCTGCGTTGTGGTATTCGAAGAGTATTGTTATAACCGATTCAAAGTTACACGGAATTAAGGCACTGCGGGAGTGTGCGGATGTTATCATTCGTGGCTGCGATATTGTCTCTCCGGAATTTGGCTGGTTCGTGAACAAGGTAGTGATGGAAGACAGTGCGGTGACCGGTGAATATTTTATGATGCGTTCGAATCAGTTGCTGTTTAAAAACATGCAGTTGAACGGAAAATATTCGTTTCAATACATAACGGATTCTGTGTTTGAAAACTGTGTTTTCAATACGAAAGATGCGTTCTGGCATGCAAAGAACGTCGTTGTGAGGAACTGCGAAGTACGTGGAGAGTATCTGGCGTGGTATGCAGAGAATATTACGTTTGAGAACTGTAAAATCAGCGGAACACAGCCGCTTTGCTATTGTAAGAACTTAAAGTTGATAAACTGTGAGATGCTGGATGCCGACCTTTGTTTTGAAAAGTCTGAAGTGGAGGCAACGTTGACAACGCCGGTAATCAGTATTAAGAATCCGGCAGCAGGTTGTATTCAGGTGCCGGCGGTCGGAGAAATTATTCAGGACGATCCGAGGGCATTCGGAAAGATAGAAATTATAACAGTATAGGCAGGAGCAGTATAAGTTTGGCAAAAACATGCATAAAACTTGTACTGCTTTTTTATTATGATATAATTGTGTGTGAATGGTTGGGAAGAGCGAAAAAGAAGGGAAAAGATTTATGCAGGAAACAGTCAGAAAAAAGCCGTTGTGGTGTCAGATAACGAAGTGGTGTTGCATAGGGGTTTTAGGACTTGTTGGTGCCGTGATGTTGTTGGCAGCGATTTTATGGGGCAAT
>JAZNXH010000027.1:0-3734 GCA_045593785.1 Lachnospiraceae bacterium | reverse complement strand
AATAAAATACCGCCTGAGAACCTTTGACGGTGCCCAGGCGGTCGGCTTTCTGATTTTCCTGTACTCCACGTGGTTTGCCCACTTATCCGCCAGTCATACAGGATATGCTCATTATAGCGAATGGATTGCGAGATTTCAACTGTTAATTTTCATCCTCACGCATTCCCGTGAAAGTCCAACAGTTGTCTGACATCCACTTCCAACACATCCGCAATGCGGAAAAGCAAATCAAGGGACACAGCTCTGACGATGTTCGGTGCCTCAATGGCTCCGAGATGCTGGCGGGAGATATCTACCAACTCTGCCAATTGTTCTTGTGTCATCCCTTTATGTTTTCGAAAATACTGAATATTATATCCTATCTCTATATATCGCTTGTCATAATTGTCCATGCCCAAATACCCCTTTTACACCACTAAGACTATTTTAGTCTAACCATAGTGAAAATAAATTAGACGCAAAATAACAATTGATATCTGACGCGCGACAATGTATAATTGCTAAATATGGGGTGTTATGCGGTAAATTATTTCCAAACGGCAGTAAAGGGGATTGAGCAATTATGTTATTAGAAAGAGATTACCAATATTATGGTTGTTATATAAAGAACTATATATTAGACGAAGAGAAGAGGGTTCTTATTCTATCTTGCGACTATTTGGGGCGCCCCTTTATCAATCTCATGTTTCATGATGTCCGCGCCTATGATTCCTTAGAGTTTCTCTCGAACCATACCATTAATTATGTGACCTGCATTTATGACATGGAATCCGATGCCAAACTATTCGAGATACATTTCAATCAATTGTTTGAGGTCACCAAGGTCTGGGGAACAAAAATGCTGCCGGCAAATGACCTTGCCGACAGCTAAAATTTATAATCCTATTTTTATACATATATCAGTGTTTTTCGATGTCTGCGACAAACTCTGCCACATCGTACACCGGAATCCCGCGCTCCTTCAGTGCCTGTACCAGGCGGCCGTCCCCTGCGGTCAATGTTCCGGAAAAACTACCGTCATAGACCCGTCCGACTCCGCAGGTCGGGCTTCGTGACTGAAGAACCGCATAGGCAATGTCATCTTCTTCCGCTGCGCGGAGTGCTACAGCAATTCCCTTCTGAAAGGCATCTTCATAGCAATTCCCATCTTTATCATACGGAAGATTGTCAATCAATTCTACGCTTTTTCGCGGAGAAGGAAGACCGCCGTCCCGCTCGGGACAGACCGGGATCACTTCTTTGTCTTTTAAGAATCCCACCAGTCTTTCATTATAATTATTGCCACCGTTGTACTTACAATTCTCCCCCAACAGGCAGGCACTTACCAGTATCTTGCCCATACGCACCTCGCATACATCCGTACCGACGGCAACTGTTACCGTTCCTTACTGCATATACTTTGCTTCAAAATCTTCAATCGGCATGGGTCGTGCAAAATAGTATCCCTGGAACACGTCACAGCCCAGTTCGGTCAGAAAACGTACCTGCTCTGCTGTCTCAACGCCTTCCACCACGACACGCAGATTCAGCTTCTTACAAAGACCGACTACCATCTCGAGGATCTTGCGGCTCTTATCCGCATCTTCTGTATCCTGCAGGAATCCCATATCAACTTTCAGAGTATCTACGTTAGTATCCTTCAACATACTGAGGGAGGAATATCCGCTTCCGAAGTCGTCCATCTCCACACTGAAACCATAGCCTCTGAGTTTATTAATCAGTTCCAGCTGACGTTCCAGGTTAACACTGAGCGCAGACTCTGTAATCTCAAGACGGAGATTTTTCGGCTTAATTCCATACTTTTCAACCAAACCGGTGAAAATCGAGTAGATATCGAGGAAGTAGAAATCCTTCGAAGAAATATTCACCGAAAGATACATTTCTTCTCTGCCCATATCCTTCCAATGCTTCAGCTGTCTGCAGGCTTTTTCCCAAACATACTTGTCCACCTCAGAGATCAGACCGTTCTGTTCCAGAACCGGAATGAATTTACCGGGCAGAATCTGACCCTTATCCGGATGTACCCAGCGTACCAACGCTTCACCGCCGTATACCTTCTTATCCTTCGTTACCTGCGGTTGGATATACATCTGAATCTCATTTGCCTTCAATGCTTCTTCCAAATCACCCAGAAGTTCCTGTTCCTGCATCGCATCGTCACGCATCTTATCATCATAATATACAATCTTCTTCTGATAGTCGTTTTTAATCAGCAAAATTGCTCTGCGCGCACGGTCACACATAAGCGATACCGGCAGAGAACGATCCGATACTTCGAAGATACCAAAATGGTTTGCAAGGACGTATGTCGTCTGCATGTTGATATACTCAAGAAACGAATCTGAAGTTAATTTGTTAAGAAATGCTTCGCCACTGCTGTTCTTCGGAATCAGGAAAGCAAACACATCGCTTCCGACCCTGCCGTAGATAATATCTTCATCCGCATAAGAACGAATCAGCTTCGCAATATTCATCAAAACATTATCACCGGCCTGTGTACCGAAGGAGTCGTTAATCAGCTTAAAGTCCTTAATATCACTGCAAACAATCATGTACTCCTTGTCCGGATTCTTATCGAGTTGTCTGCGTGCCTCATCAAAGAAAAAGTCTTTGTTATATAAACCGGTCAGACGGTCATGTGTTGCAATATATCGTTCATGTTCTGATTTCTCTGCCTCAACTGTCCGGTCCTGAATCATGAAATACGCACCCTGGAAACGATGTTTATCATCATACAGACGCTGATAATGAATCTGTAACGATACATTCTTACGACCTTTTACAAATTTATCACTAATCGAAAAATCTTCTTTGTTGTTGTAATAGTGAACATAACACCAATCCAACAGCTGGATTCCATTCTTGTCGACAATCGGCGGATCCGAATTCAGCATATTGTCCGCCAGTTTATTGGTATAAATCTGTTTGCCTTCGGTATCAATAATCAAAAGTGCAAAGGACATATCCTGTGTCAGCATATACAGCGTCTTCAATATCAAACGACGCGAATAAAACGCAAACGTACAATGGTAAATGAAAACACCTTCAATTGCATAGCCGATAATGGAATAGTCTACTGCAGAGTCGAAAGAAAGGACATTGATGATAACAATCGCAAGTACACCACCTGCAATCAAGATGTACTTTGTCCGGTAAAATACCGGTGCCGTAACGGACCGATATCCCAATGCAATCAGACTGAACACTGCCACGAGCAGAATAATCAGATAATGTATATAGAAAAACGGCAATGTATCCAGTTCGAAAAAGCCCGGAAGCTCCGAAGGTTTCAAGCTATAGAGATGTCCTACAAACAAGTTGATTGTCACGGACAGAGAATCGGCAATCAGAATCGGCAATAAAATCTTCTCATTTACATACTTCTCATATTCAATGTTAATGTAATTCAGCGAAAACTTCAGTACATAATATACCAGCCAGTCCGTCGCAACAAAATAAATACAATAACAGATCTTACATACCAGTTCCGTCGCCCAGGCAGTCATAACAAAGTTTGCAAGCAGAATAATAAAACCAACCTGCAGAATCCGGCTTACCAGCGTAGCCAGCTTATGGTCTTTTGTATAGGATTTATATATGTAGTAGCCAATTAACACAAGAGCAATGCCAATTGCAAGAATTAAAATAGCTTTCATTCTGCCTCACATTCTGCTGCATCTTACGCAACGCTTATGGGAACTTTCTGTAACCTGTTCCCTATTCTGTGTAATGAA